>CASEMM010000073.1 GCA_949289095.1 uncultured Eubacteriales bacterium
GGAATAGGTAACTTGGCTTTTATAACTGCATATTTGCCTTGTAAAAAGCAAGAAACAATCGACTTGTCATCGATTGCTTCTTTTTCGTATAAGGTTAAAATATTCTTCGCGCGAGCGGTTAAGGCTTTGCCTTAACAAGGGGTTTATCCCCCGAGCGCAATGAATCCATTGGCGTTCGCGCTTGATTGAGTACGGTGCATAGCACCGCACGGAAATCAACAACCGGCGCGAATAAATCGGCGCGAACTCAATCCTGCGACAGGAAATCCTCGTCGCTGCCGAGAGTGAGTTTCTTGCGGGGGCGTTTGTGATGATTGATGAGAACGCCGTTTATGACAAGCTCGAACGTATAGCCGAGTCGCGTCGCCGCCTTTTCGCACATCACCATGCGCGCAAGGTATATCTGCAGATACTCCATGGGCGCCGACGTGGAATCCATGATTATGACGAGACGTATGACGTTCTTCGCACGATCCACAACAAGGTAATTTTTCTTTATGGACATGTTTACGCGGTCGTGTATATCGAACTCGTCGTAATTCTTTTTGTTTATGCGCGAACGGTGCGCGTCCGATTTATCCGCGAGTATGAGCGCTGCGGAAAGCGCGTCGCCCGCGACGCCCGTTTCTTCTTCGTGATTGGATATTGCATTGGATATATGCGCCGCTTCCTCCGGATCCATTCCGAGCCGCACGAGAACGCCGTATGCGAGCGTGCCGCCCGTCAGTCCGTGATAGGCGCGGGAAAGCGAATTGCCGACGTCGTGCAGCCAGCCGGCTATCTCCCCCAGCTCGATCAGCCGTGCGTCCGCGCCCGTTTCACGCAGAATATTGGCTGTCGTCTTGGAAACATAACTGACATGCCGCACTCCGTGCTCCGTATATCCGAGAGTTTCGAGATACCTGCTCTGCATGCCGATAAGCGCGCGAGCCTCGTCGCTGTCCCTTACGTCATTGACGGTTATACGGCGGTATTCTTTCATTTTCCCTCCTTGTTCCCTTTTATTGCAGCAAACGTCGCATCCGACGACCAGTCGCGGTCGCAGTCAAGCTCTCCGCCGAGCGCTTCGACCGCCGAACGTACGTCCGTAAACATGGCGTAGTCGCATGTCTCCGCCACTTCTTTCAGCCTCGGCAGCGCCCGGTCGTCGCCGTATGACGCTATCAGCTGTAATGCGCGCGGCAAAGTATCGGCGTTATCCGTCAGACGCATGAGAAGCGAAAACACGCCGTCGCTTACCGCGCCCGATTCCACGAGTATCTCGGCAAGTATAAGCGCGTCCGTTCCCTCGGCGTCGTCTATGCGCCACGCAAGCGCGGAGCAGACGTTGTCTGTCTGAGAAAGTATATCCGTCAGCCGTTCACGCAGTCCTGCCGGCGTATCCGGATCGAATATGATTTCGGCGAACTCGGACACGGGCACTTCGTTAGCGGCGTGCAGTATGTCTGCGGCAGCCTCTCTCACGTTCTCGTTATCGCCGTCGGAGACCATGCGGCACAGAACCGACTTTGCCTCAGGCATGCCGGCAAGTCTGTCCGCGATCACGGCGAGCGGCTCGCCGCCCTCCTTTACGTCTTGTTCGAAGATACGCGCAAGCTCATCGGGATCGGTTATTCCGCCGAAGTACTCGCGCGGAGTTTTTCCGCCGTATTCGGCGCACGGTTCGTTCTCCCAATCTGCCGAACACTCTGCGAGAAAATCCTCGAAATCCTCTCCTTTCGGCATTGCGCCCGTTTTCCGCAGCCGCTCTCTGAAATATTCGCGGAAAACCGTCTTAGGACTTTTCATGCGTCATCCTCCCCGAAATCGTAAACGACGCGGTCTTTCACCGCAGCCGCAAGCCTTGCCGCCGTTTCTTTGTCCGCTCCTTCGAACAGCGCGGACGTTTCCAGTCCGGGGCACTGCACGACGGCGCGGCAAAGCAGCATAAGCGCGGCGGAACAGTCGTACTCGTAATTTTCTCCGTGCGCCGCAGCGCCCAGCGCATCCGCCGTTTCGCAGAATATCGCGTTTATTGGAAGCGAAGCATCGCAATACACCGCCGCTGTCGCAAGCGCACGACAGTACGCGCGATGCAGCGGCTCATCTTTTCCGCACGACCTGACGCATTCTTCGGACGGGGATACCATGCGTTCGCCGAACGAGTAGAGCGGTATGAGTTTCTCACCCGCCAGCAGACGGTGAAAGAGTATTTCGCGTTTGAGTGCAGGCTGTCCCTCGATATCCGTCAGGTACGCGGTGAACGCGCGTCTGCCGCGCCGCGTTCCCGACGACGATTCTATTATTTCCCTTGCAACCGGCGTATCGCCGCACGAGAGGAAATACTCGGTCGCGTCCGCGGCAAACCCGGCATCCTCTTCCGCTTCCGAAGAAAGCAGACGCATAAGCATTTTTTTCGCTTCGGCATCGGGCAGACGGGTCGTAAACGGCATACGCTGCCTGCGTTTTCCGCCCGATTTTTTCATGAGATACCGTGCGAGCATGTTATGCGGATCTATCGTCAGGCAGCGCGCTATGCGGTCGCGCGCCTCATCCGTATCCCCCTCGTTAAGTTCGGCTTCCGCCGCAACGAGAAGAACGGACGGCACGGGAATGATCGCGCACAGTTCGTCAAGGTAATACCTCGCCTCGTCGCCCATGCCGAGAGACAGCAACGCCGCCACGGTCTTGACGAGTTCCATGTCGCCCTCCGGCAGATCCAGTTCGGCAAGCAGCTCGCCGGTTTCGCGCGCCTCGTCCGCCCGCCCGGAAGAAGCCAGCGCGACGGCAAGCGTTGCAAGCACTTCGTGACGCGGTCTTTCCTCCCTCTCCATTGCGCTTTTGCAGGCGTCTATGAGTTTGTCGGCAAGCGGCGGCACTACCTTCTCCGGATACAGTATGCCCGCCGTGCGGAACATTATTTCCGAACCGGCAAAGTCATGTTCTTCGAGAAGCATTTCCGCCGTGAGAGATTCGTCCGCGCCGCCCAGCGTGCGCTCCGCAACATAAATAACGCTCGACAGATCGCTGTCAAACTTATTGTCGGGATATGCGCGGCGGACTGCGCTCAACGCGTCGGCATAATCGCGCCGGCATATCGGAGCGGCGCCTCCGAGGAAAGGAAAAGCCCCCGTCTCCGCACCCTCTGCCATAAAATACGCCGCGCTGCGATAGCGCGTCATGTCGTCCAGCGTCTTGACCAGAAGCGCGTACATATCGCCGCCGCGGTCGCCGTCCGCGCGCAGATCTACGAGAATTTTAAGCGCCAGCGAAAGATTGCCGCTCTCGTAAAGCACGGACGCGCGGCATATCTTCGCTTCGCGGGTATTTTCCTTTGTCATATAGGCATAGAGGAGCGACTTGGCAAGTTCGCCCCTCCTGCTCCAGTTTTCCGCACGCGTTATATACCACTCGTCCGGTTTTCCGAATTCCAATATTTCAGCGGACATTACTCTCCTCCGATGGCTTACTCTCCGTCATCCTCGTAAACAGACAGGTCTTCCAGCCCGCTCGGCGTTTTTCCGTCGTCCTCCGCGGCTTTTTCCGCTATCTTGCGCCTGTCGTCTTCCATCTTGGAAAGTTCCGCCGCAGTGTATCCGCCTTTCGGCTGAGCCGCGGGCGCATCCGCAGCGCGTTCTTTACCGTCCTCCGCGGGAGCGTCCTGCGCCGTACCCGTCTTTTTCTTCTTTTTGGGATTGACGTAATGCGCGGGTTGTTTCTTTGCCGAGGGCTTTTCTCCGCTCTCTGCGGCAACCGCTTTCTGCTGCCTGCGCTGTTCGCGCTTCGCAGCGTAATACTGTTCGTTTTTGAGTTTCGTTTCGCGCTCGACAAGACCTTCCGTAATATATTTCGAAAATGCCGCCTGACTGCACGCCACGAATATCCCCGTTATCGCGTAATATCCGAGGAAGAACATAAGCGCCCAGGGCAGCGCGCTCATCTGAGAACTGCCGAACAGAAGATTGAGCAGGAACATCGCTCCCACGAACAATCCGGCGAGCAACGCCGCAAGCATGTTTTTGAGAAAATTCGCAAAGGTAAGAAGAAGCGCGTCGCGCAATATGCGCGGATAGCTCGTTTTATACGCGGACGGGATGGTCACCAGATAGAACGAATACACCGCGACAAGTACGACGAGAACGACCGCGCCGATCATTGCGAATATTCTGCCCGCAAGCCCCCAGCCGTGCAGCGTGAACGAGTAGTGCGTGAGCACGAGAAGGAACACGCTCGCACCGGTGAGCGCGCCGCCAGTCAGACCGCCCGCCCAGTTGCACGCGACGCCCTTGAAGAACGTGCGCAGCACCCTGATCTGTTCGCCGTACATATACATCCGCGCGACATACGCAAGCCCGCCTATGCCCACGCCCGTTACGGCTATGCACGGAATGAGCACGGAAAAGCGGAATACCGCCGCGTTGTAATACATCAGATTGCCGAGATCGCGCGCAACGGTCAGACCGTACTCTCCCATCGCGTCGGGACTCGGATAGCCTATGCCGTCGAAAATATTGAACGGCACGCCCGTTCCTATGTTGCCCGAAAGAGCGCCGGATACTATCACCCACGCTATCGCAGGCAGTGAAAATATCAGCGCGAGCAGACTTGCGAAAAGCACTTTGGTGAAGTGTCCGCTCCACATGGCTTTGAACGCCGGCCAGCCGCCGAGACGCGCAGCCGTCGTATATTCGTCACGGCGCGCCGCACCGCTGCCTATTCTGCTCCAAAGTCCGGTTTTTACGCCTTCGTCAGACATATTCTTTTACTCCTTGTGCGGCATCGCCGCGCTTATAAGATCAGCGTCGCCGAGAGCGACGAATGCTTTTATTCCTTCCGCCATCACGTTTTCGTCGAAATCGAATGTGTCGCTGTGAAGCGGAGACGTATGCGTTCCGTCCCGTACGCCCAGCCAGCACATGCAGGCAGGCATTATCTCCGCATAGAACGCAAAATCCTCCGCGGTATACCTTCCGTCCATGTGCCCCGCTCCCGTAAGCGCCCGTATCTTGCGCACGCAACGCGGGTCGTTGACGAGGGGCGGATACACCGCGCGTACCGTGAGAGAAAACACGACGCCGTATTTCTCCCCCAGACTGACGCACAGCCCGTTCAGTTCTTCGCGCGCGCGGACAAGCGCGTCCCGCTCGCGGTAACGGAACGAACATTCGAGATGCGCGTCCGCCGCGATTATATTGCGCGCGTTCCCCGCCGCAGCTTTGCCTGTGTGCATCAGACAGCCGCCGCGCTCTTCCAGCATGCGTTTGCTCTCGGTCACGAAACAGGCTGCCGCCGCAAGAGCGTCAGCACCCTGCTCCGGCGCCGCGCAGTGCGAGCTTCTGCCCGCGATATCTACGTCAAACTCCATCACGCCGGCAAACAGCGCGGACGAATTGGTCGCAAATCTGCCCTTTTCGAGTTCGGGACAGAGGTGAAACGCGTATATCTCTTCCGCTCCGTTCGTCGCGCCGCCCTCTATCATGGTCGCCGCGCCGCCCTCTCCCTCTTCTCCGAACTGGAACACGAGACGGACGTTGCGCGCGGGCGGACGGTACGAAAACCTCTTCGCCGCAGCGAGCAGCATTGCGGAATGCGCGTCGTGCCCGCAGGCGTGCATTCTGCCGCAGTCGGCGGCAAACGGCAGCCCCGTCTTTTCCGTCACGGGGAGCGCATCGAAATCGGCGCGCAAAGCGATCGTTCCCCCTTCTCTTCCGCGTGCTTCCGTCACCAATCCGGTGTGTATGCCGCGTACGGAATATCCCATGCTTTCCAGTTCCCGCCGCAATATCGCGCTCGTACGAAGTTCTTTTCCCGATAATTCGGGGCACGCGTGCAAAACGCGCCGCATGCGAACGGCATAACCGAGGAGTTCCCCGATCTCTTGGGCGCTGAGTATATCCATAGCATTGATTATACTACATATTTCGGACAAATGCAATCGATTTATCCTTATTTTCGGACAGCGCGCCGAATGCCCGAACGACGCGCGATAAAATTTTTGCCGCAAAAAGCGCGGAAACGGTTGCAAATACGCCCTGCGGGTTGTATAATATTAAAGGTTCGCCATGCGGACGGACGAATTACTCCGGGGAGGTGCAGTATGTCGGAAGAAGAAACGAACATAACGGCAGCCGACAGCGCCGCCGATATCGCAGCAAAGATCTCGTCGCTCCTCGAAGATAACGACAAGGAGGGCGTTTCCTCTCTGCTTTCCGGGCTTGAAACGGACAAGCTGACCGCAGTGCTCGGACTGCTCGGCGAGGAAGAACGCGTCAGCGCGTTTCTTCTGCTGGACCGCACCACGGCTCTTTCGCTCATACGGGAAACGAACGACGACCCCGAAACGAGCTTCCTGCACGATCTGCGCGGGGAGCAGATTTCGCGTATACTCGAAGAACTGTACGCAAGACACGGCGACAGGACCGTGGTCGTCGATCTTCCGCCTTTCGTCATACAGCGAATGCTCACTCACGGCGACAGCCGCTCCAAGGAGATCATCGAAGATTCAATAACCTACCTCGTCGAGACGAAACAGCTCGCAATGCTCAAAAGCGTGCTTGTCGAGCTTAATCCCGTCGACATTGCGGACATACTCGACGACTTCCCCACCGAAGATCTCCTTAAAATATACCGCATACTGCCCAAGGACCTCGCGTCCGACGTATTCGTATATCTTCCCGACGACGTAAGCCAGAAGATCCTTACCGCGCTCTCCGACGCCGAAGCGGGACAGCTCATAGACGACCTCTATGCGGACGACGCGGCGGACCTTCTCGAAGAAATGCCGTCCATGGTGGTCAAAAAGCTGCTTGCAAAGACCAAACCGGAAACGCGCGCCGCCGTCAATCACCTGCTGCAATACGAAGAGGACAGCGCGGGCAGCATAATGACCGTCGAGTTCGTCGACCTCAAGGAATATTACACCGCCGCGCAGGCGATCGACGTCATACGCAGAACGGGAATAGACAAAGAAACGGTCAATACCTGTTTCGTACTCGACGCGCAGCGTAAACTGCTGGGCACGATAACGCTCCGCCGTCTCGTACTTGCCGCCGCAAACGAAAAAGTCGGCGACATGATGGAAGAAAACGCAATCATCGTCCGCACGAACACAGACCAGGAAGAAGTCGCAAAGCTGTTCAAGCGCTACGACCTCACTTCCATGCCCGTATGCGACAGCGAAAACAGACTTGTCGGAATAGTCACCGTCGACGATATAGTCGACATAATCGAAGAGGAGACCGAAGAGGACTTCTCGAAGATGGCGGCAATGGCGCCGATAGAGGACACTTATCTCAAAACGTCCGTATGGAAACACGCCCGCGGACGCGTGCTGTGGCTGCTGTTTCTCATGATTTCCGCGACATTCACGGGACTCGTCATAAACGGTTTCGAGGGACAGCTCTCCACATTTCTGTATTCCTTCACTCCCCTGCTGATGGGCACGGCGGGCAACTGCGGTTCGCAGGCGTCGACGACCATAATCCGCGCTCTCGCGCTCGATCAGATCTCAACGAAAGACTTTTTCAAAGTCAGCATGAAAGAGGGGCTTATTTCGCTTATATGTTCGTCCATACTCGCAATAGCGAACGCCGTGCGCGTCATACTCATGTATTGGTGGACGGATTACAACAAAGACTATCTCGTGCTCGAAGTGAGCCTCGTACTCGCAATAGCGCTCATACTCATAATCTTCATAGCGCAGGTACTCGGCTCTCTGCTCCCCATCATCGCAAAGAAAATACACGTCGACCCCGCTCTCATGAGCGCGCCCGTCATTTCCACGATAATGGACACTCTCTCGATCCTCATTTACTGCGCCGTCATCATCGTATGTTCGGTATGGTTCGGCTGGAACCTGCAGACGATGCCGGCAGTCTGAATCCGCTGCCTTCGGAGATGACCTTACCCCGCCGTGACGGCGGGGTTTTCGGCATATACCCCTTGACAAACCCGCGGCGTTGGTATATAATTGAATGATTAAATAAGAAAGGAACACGCTTATGAAACTCAAAGGTGCACAGATCATCGCAAAGTGCATAGAAGAACAGGGCATCGACACGATATACGGCTATCCCGGCGGATCGGTGCTGGATATCTTCGACGCGCTCTACGAGGAAAAAGACAGGCTCACGCAGATTCTCACCTGCCACGAACAGGGCGCAAGCCACGCGGCGGACGGATACGCACGCGCAAGCGGCAAAACGGGCGTCGTCATAGCGACGTCCGGTCCGGGTGCGACCAACCTCGTCACCGGCATAGCCACGGCGTATATGGACAGCGTCCCCCTCGTTGCGATAACGGGTAACGTCGGGCGTTCGATGCTCGGCAGAGATTCGTTCCAGGAAGTAGACATAACGGGCATAACCATTCCCGTGACAAAGCACAACTTCATGGTCAAAGATCCTGCGGAACTTGCAGACACCCTGCGCAAAGCGTTTTTCATAGCGGGAACCGGCAGACCGGGTCCCGTGCTCGTCGACGTGCCCAAGGACGTGCAGCAGGCGATCGTCGAATACGAACCCGCCGTGCCCGAAAAGAGCAAGGCGTATTTCTGCGACAGCAAATACGTTGCTAAGGCGATCGAGCTCATAGACGCTGCCGAAAGACCAGTGCTTTATGTCGGAGGAGGCTGCATAGCCTCGGGAGCGGAGGATGCGCTCGTAAAATTCAGCGAAAAGATAAACGCGCCCGTCGCGTCGTCCATGATGGGACTGGGCTGCTTCCCCGCTTCCCACCCCAATTACCTCGGACTGATAGGCATGCACGGAATGAGCAACGTCGCCGAAACCATGCAGAAAGCCGACCTTATCATAGCCGTCGGCTGCCGTTTCGACGACCGTGTCGCCGGAGACAGGAAGAGTTTCTGTCCGCAGGCGCGCAAAATACACATAGATATAGACCTCGCCGAACTCGGTAAAAACGTCTCTCCCGACGTCGGAGTGCTCGCGGATGCGCGTCTTGCGCTGGAAAACATGCTGCCCCGCGTCAAAGAGAAAAAATCGCCGTGGATAGAGGAATGCCGCGACCGCAAAGCGCACGACTTCCTGCTCGGTTCGGACGGCAGACTCTGCCCCCTGCGCATAATAAAGGCTGCGCAGCGGCTGGGAGATCCCGACAAAGTCGTCGCAACCGACGTCGGTCAGCATCAGATGTGGGTCGCGCAGGCGTATGACTTCGACAAGCCGCGCAAATTCATTTCCAGCTGCGGACTCGGAACAATGGGTTACGGCATGGGCGCGGCGATAGGCGCATGTATGGGCAGCGGCAGACAGACCGTGCTGTTCACGGGCGACGGTTCGTTCCACATGAACTTCAACGAACTCGTCACGGCGTCCAAGCTCGGACTGAACATTACGGTATTTATAATGAACAATCACACGCTGGGCATGGTACGTCAGTGGCAGACGCTGTTCTATCACCGTCACTATTCGTCGACGGACATAAACTACCCCACCGACTTCGTGAAACTCGCCGAAGCGCTCGGCGCGAAAGGCTTCCGCCTCGAACGCAACGAGGACATAGACAAGACGATCGGAGAGGCGTTTGCGACGGAAGGCGTCAAGGTCATAGACTGCGTGATCGACAAGGACGAATTCGTGCTGCCCATGATCCCGCCCGGAAAGAATTTCGACGCGATACTTACGACAAAGCCCGTTACCGACTGAGGAGGAAACAATGGCGGAAAAGACACAGAAACACATTATAACCGCGCTCGTGACCAACAAATCGGGCGTGCTCACACGCATAAGCGGACTGTTTGCCCGCAGAGGATACAACATAGATTCGCTGTCCGTCTGCAATACCAACAATCCCGAAATGTCGCGCATGACCATAGTCGCGCTCGGCACGGACGACGAAATCAATCAGATAGTGCGCCAGCTCGACAAGCTGTGGGACTGCCACAAGATAAAAGTGCTGAAATCCTCCGAATGCGTCAAGCGCGAACTGCTGCTGATCAAAGTCAGCGTTCCCCCTTCCCGCCGTCCCGAAATAGAAAGCACGGCAAATATGATGAAAGTCAAGATCATAGACGTGGGTGCGTCGTCGGTAACGTGCGAAATGACGGGCGAACCGAACAAAATAGATAAATTCATCGAGCTCATGCAGCCTTACGGCATACTCGAACTCGCGCGTACCGGCATAACCGCCCTGTCGCGCGGCGAAGAAATCCTCGACGACCTCAAAGATTACAATGAGGAGATTTCGGGATAAAGAATCGCGCCGATTTATTCGCGCCGTTTGTTTGTCTGCGTTCATACTTACAGCCGCGCTGTGCGCGGCGCGAGTGTTCCTCGGGCATTGCGCGAACGCCGGAGGATTCATTGCGCGATGGGGATAAATCCCTTGCTAAAGCACAGCCTTAACTGCTCGCGCAAAAATTATTACAACCTTATTTGAAAAAAGAAGCAAGCGGTGAAAGCCGCTTGCTTTTTATTGTCGCTTAAGCGACAAAAAGAACCTGGCGTTAATTAACGCCAGGCCTAAGAAAGTTTTGCATTACCATACTCCACAAGATTTGTTCATTGAAAATCTCTCTAACTGTTGCACTTGATAAACGCCCGTAAAAACGCATGCAGGCTTTCCGCAAGGGCATCGGAAATACCCATGTTTGTCTTACGATGCCCTATTGCAACTGGGCAATCGGGCATCGTTCCCACGATCTCCCGCCACGCCTCGTGCTTTTCTTGAAGCGTTTTCGTATGATTTTGCCATACTATATAGGCGCTTTGCAACGGTGTACAGACAAATCCGATCCTGCGCCAATAATCTGCAATATCCTTGGAACTGAGAAAAGATGCGGTATCGATCATTTATTCTTTTCTCCTCTTCACCTTCCCCAGTACATGGAAAAAACCGCTTAAAATGTTGCCTTCGTGGATGCCGAGTTCTCCGAAACCATCCAACGCGAGAACCCGAAAGACTCGCTTTTCAAAGCGCAAGCAGACGGTGCCGAGCTTTAACTTGCGCATCTTCCGTTCATAAAAAAAGTGACGGATATCCCGCAGAATATAGTACAACCACTCCCCAAACCGTTTGAACGGATTTTTAGAAGGCGGCTCGTCGATTACCTCGCTCCCCTGCTCCTTCATTTTTGCAACAAAATCGTCTTGATCCTGTTTTACTTTTTTTGCTCATATAATATTAAATCCTCTCCTAATAATACACTGAAATGTATATTTTGCCTTTCATCCCTCAAGCCATTCTATTTCATAGACAAGCCTTTGTTTTTCATCTGTCGAGAGTGTTAGAAATTTTGGGGAAGATGCAATCAAACTTGCCAATTCCTTATCTGCATCTTTACCGAGATATGGTACATTATTAAGCCAAACGCAGCTTTTATTACACATCTT
>CASEMM010000074.1 GCA_949289095.1 uncultured Eubacteriales bacterium
AACATTCTGCACTGCAACACCTTTGATACAAAAATAACAGAGCCGCGGGTTCAAACGCGACTCTGTTTGGCGGAGAAGGAGGGATTCGAACCCTCGCTACGGTTTTATCCATACTACTCCCTTAGCAGGGGAGCCCCTTGAGCCTCTTGGGTACTTCTCCAAAGCTCGTTGTCATCAGCCGGCGCATAAGACCTGCGGGTCTTTCCGGCTGCCGCCGAATGCGGCTGTCCGAAACAACATACCGATTATAACAAAAACAGCATGGCATTGTCAAGAATAATTCGGAGATTTTTCGGCTGTGAATAAATTTCAATAACGAAAAGCATTGCGCGCGTGCACAAGCTTCGCGGATTATCCGATTTTAACCAATGCGCTTTGTGAACTTATATGTCGCGGAATATCCGATATTCACTTATACTATGGCTGCGGTGTCGGAACGCGCAGCCTTCTGCTCGGCGGAATTTTTTTACGGACATCGCTTGATTGACGCAATGTATCACCCGGCAATATGCAGCAATAATTGCAATTAAAACTTCAACTAATTGAAATACTTACGCCGTTATCTCATTTACATTCGCGGCGCATTTTGTTATAATACAACAAGATGATGCAATTTTATCACGGAGGTATATGATGAAGGGTCAAAACCTTGGTTTTCAGGGGACGCCGGAGCAGGAGGCTAAACTCAGAAAAGTCATCGAAGAGCATAAAGCCATGCCCGGATGCCTGATGCCGGTATTGCAGGAAGCGCAGGCTATATACGGCTATCTTCCCATCGAAGTCCAGACTATGATTGCGGACGGTCTGGGCGTTTCGCTGTCCGAAGTATACGGCGTTGCGACTTTCTACACGCAGTTTTCGCTCACGCCCAAGGGCAGGCACAGAATCAGCCTGTGCCTCGGTACGGCGTGCTATGTCAAGGGCGCGGATAAGATACTTGCCGCGCTCGAAAAGAAACTCGGCGTCAAGTGCGGCGAATGCACGGTGGACGGGCTGTTCTCGCTCGATTCCTGCCGCTGCGTAGGCGCTTGCGGGCTTGCCCCCGTCATGATGATAGACGAGGACGTATACGGCAAACTGACCGTCGATATGCTTGACGACATTCTTCAGCCGTACAGGGAGGGGAAGAAATGACGGTAGCGGAACTCAATAAGATCAGAGACAGATATTCCGACCTTATCAAGGTCAGGCAGCTTATAGGCGAGCAGAGTGCGAAGCTGGAAAGGACGACGGGATACCGAAAGCAGGTACTCGTCTGCGGCGGAACGGGCTGCACGTCGTCGCGCTCCAAAGAGATAATCGAAGTTCTCGAAACGACGCTGAAAAATCTCGGCATCAAGGACGTGCTCGTCATAAAGACGGGCTGTTTCGGTTTGTGCGCACTCGGTCCGATAATGATAGTATATCCGGAGGGCGCGTTCTATTCGCAGATGACGCCCGCTCATGCAAAAATGGTCGTCGAACGCCACCTCGTGCCCGGCGGCAGCGTGATCAAGGAATATCTCTATTCGGGAACGCTGCTTACTGACGGTAACATACTTCCGTTTCTCGAAACGCCGTTCTACAAACGGCAGATGCGTATCGCGCTGCGAAACTGCGGACTCATCGCTGCCGAGGATATCAACGAGGCGATAGGCGCGGGCGACTATCAGGCGCTTGCGAAAGTGCTGACGACGATGACTCCCGACGACGTCATAGAGGAAATGCTTGCGTCCGGTCTGTGCGGACGCGGAGGCGCGGGATTCCCGACGGGCAGAAAGTGGGCGTTTGCGAAAGCGTCCAAAGGTCCGGTCAAATATGTCTGCTGTAATGCGGACGAGGGCGATCCGGGCGCATTCATGGACCGCTCCATACTCGAAGGCGATCCGCACAGTGTGCTCGAAGCCATGGCGATAGCGGGATATACGATAGGATCGAACCAGGGTTACATATACGTTCGCGCGGAATATCCGATAGCCGTTCACCGTTTGCAGGTGGCGATCGCGCAGGCGAGGGAATACGGATTGCTCGGCAAAAACATACTCGGCACCGGATTCGATTTCGATATAGAAATACGTCTCGGCGCGGGCGCGTTTGTCTGCGGCGAGGAGACGGCTCTCATGACGAGTATAGAGGGGCACCGCGGCGAGCCTCGTCCCCGTCCGCCGTTCCCGGCGGTCAAGGGACTGTTCGGCAAACCCACGATACTCAACAACGTCGAAACGTGGGCGAACGTAAAGCCCATAATAATGAACGGCGCGAAGTGGTTCTCTTCCATAGGTACGGAGAGCAGCAAGGGCACGAAAGTATTCGCGCTCGGCGGCAAGATCACTAACGTCGGACTCGTGGAAGTGCCCATGGGCACGACGCTGCGCACTATAGTGGAAGAGATAGGCGGGGGTATCCCCAACGGAAAGAAGTTCAAAGCCGCGCAGACCGGCGGTCCGTCCGGCGGATGTATACCTGCAAGCTGCCTCGACGTTCCCATCGATTACGACAATCTCAAAAAGATAGGTTCCATGATGGGCAGCGGCGGCATGATAATACTCGACGAAGATACATGTATGGTGGATATATCCAAGTTCTATCTCGAATTTACCGCCGACGAGTCCTGCGGCAAGTGCAATCCCTGCCGCATAGGTACGAAGAGGCTTCTCGAACTGCTTACCAAGATAACGAAGGGAGAGGGAGAGCTTTCAGACCTCGATAAGATACGCGATCTTGCGGAGCACATGAAGTCCTCTTCGCTGTGCGCGCTCGGTCAGTCCGCTCCAAATCCAGTACTTTCCACGCTGAGATATTTCGAGGATGAGTACCGCGCTCATATCGTGGACAAGAAGTGCACCGCCGGCGTGTGTAAAGCGTTGCTTTCGTATTACATTGTGCCCGACAAGTGCCGCGGCTGTACGCTGTGCAAACGTAACTGTCCCGTGGGCGCGATCGAAGGCAATCTCAAACAGCCGCATGCCATCGATACGACGAAGTGTATCAGATGCGGCGTGTGCATAACGAAGTGTAATTTCGGTGCGATAATCAAGAAATAACGGAGGGAACATGGTCAATCTCAAAATAAACGGAATAAGCGTATCTGTTCCCGACGGGAGCACGATATTGCAGGCTGCCAAGGCGGCCAAAGTGGAAATACCCACTCTCTGCTTCCTCAAAGGCGTGAACTGTGCGGGCTCGTGCCGCATGTGCGTCGTGGAAGCAACGGGTGCGCGCGGTCTGGTGGCTGCATGCGTCTATCCCGTAAGCGAGGGCATGGAAGTCAGGACTAACACTCCGAAGTGCCGTCAGTCGCGTAAAATGACGCTCGAACTGCTTTTGTCTTCGCACAAGAAGAAATGTCTGTCCTGTCTGCGCAATACGTCCTGCGAATTGCAGCGTCTGTCGCTCGAATACGGAGCCGATGAGGACAGGTTTGCGGCTGAAAAGAAGGAGACGCCGCTCGATGCGTCGTCGCCATTCCTTATACGGGACAACGACAAGTGCATCAACTGCCGCCGTTGCGTCGCCGCATGCAAGAATCTGCAGGGCGTAGAGGCCATCGGTCCGATAGGCAGGGGATACGCCGTACATATAGGTTCGGCATTCGAGCGTCCTGCGATAGAATCAAACTGCGTCGGCTGCGGTCAGTGCATCGTGGCATGTCCCGTCGGCGCGCTTACGGAAAAGGACGATACCGATGCGGTATGGCGCGCTATGGCGGATCCTTCCAAAAAAGTCGTGTTCTTTACCGCGCCTTCCGTCAGGGCGACGCTCGGCGAGGAGTTCGGCTATCCGATAGGCACCGATGTCGAGGGCAGAATGGTTGCCGCAATCCGCCGCCTCGGAGACGTCGAAGTATTCAATATGGACGTTACCGCCGATATGACGATAATGGAAGAGGCAAACGAGCTTGTGGAACGCATAAAAGGAAAGAAAACTCTTCCGATGTTCACGTCATGCTGTCCCGGATGGGTCAAATTCATGGAGCACACGTATCCGGATATGCTGGATAACCTGTCTACATGCAAGTCGCCGCAGCAGATGTTCGGTGCGATTCTCAAAAGCTATTATTGCGAAAAGAACGACATCGATCCGGAGAATCTCTTCGTCGTCAGCGTCATACCGTGCACGGCAAAGAAATACGAAGTATGCCGTTCGGAGTTTCATAAAGACGTTGACGTCGCGCTCACGACGCGCGAACTTGCCCGCATGATCAAAACGGCGGGAATTAAGTTTGCCGAACTGCCCGATGAAAAATACGACGAACCGTTCCGTATAGCCACCGGCGGCGGAGCGATATTCGGTGCGACGGGCGGCGTCATGGAAGCGGCTCTCCGCACGGCGGCACATATGCTGGACGGTAAGTTCGAAGCAGTGGATTTCAAGGAAGTCCGCGGCACCAATGCCGTCAAGGAGGCGGAATATAAAGTTGCCGGCGTTACCGTGCGCGTAGCCGTCGCGTCAGGACTTGCGAATGCGCGAAAAGTAGTCGACGCGATACGCAGCGGCAAAAAGAAATACACGTTCGTCGAGGTCATGGCATGTCCCGGCGGCTGCGTGAACGGCGGCGGGCAGCCCACATTGTCTGACAGTATCCGCACCGGCGATTCCGACATACGCGCATTGCGTGCGAAAGCGCTTTATGATCTTGACGCGTCTCTCGAATTCCGTTCGTCGCACGACAGCCCGACGATTAAAATGCTCTACGACGAGTATCTCGAAAAACCGGGCAGTCACAGAGCGCATGAACTGCTTCATACGAGTTACGAGCAGCGGAACAAATACTGATAACCGTCTTGTGCCAAAGCGCACGAACGGCATAACACATGAATGACGTATGAAATAAATATCCTCATGCTTTGCATGCGGATATTTATTTCTCTCCCCGTTGTATATAGATCGTAATTCCGAGAAAAAAGGCATATACCGCGTTCGGTTTTTTCAAATAGATCTTCTATGATTCAGGCGGCGAACTGCACTTGAAAATTTTTTACGAACGGAAGTCGCGCACTAAAAACGGTACACGCAATGTCGTATAATAAAAATGTAACAAGGAAGGCAAGACGTATTTAAGAGGACGCGGTTATAGCAAAGGAAAAGAGGAGGTACACCATGTGTATTCATATAAATATTTACGACGAAAAGAACGTGCATCTCGCGGCGCCTGTTTCGATTGAAGACCTTAAAGACAGCAGCTGCCATGATGCGGAGAATGAGCCGAAAACCGGGCATGCGGATTATGATGCGTTCGTACCGACGCAGAATCAGAAACCGTGCCCGATGGAAATACCCGGGAAGAAAAAATGACGGAATTCATGGAAACAAATGAGCGTAGAACGGGCAGGAAGATCCAATTCTCCAAAAAGAAAAATGCCGTGACTTTTATCGGATACCTCGCGGGTGAATGCGTCTTTTGTCTGACGACAAAGCACGGAGTGCCCAAAAAACTCGTTGTACGGGGGGATACCTGTACGATCGACGATAATAAGCGTTACTTGCTCACGGCGGCACAGCTTCAGCGGCTGCACGACGCTCAAGCGCAGTTCGATCTCGACCTCAGCACGGCGCGGCAGGGCGGGGGCGGCTTTTTGTGCGCCCGATCGTGTGGGGAGACGCGGTATGTGCGTCCGCGCATGTGCGGTGTTTATCAGTTTATCGCCGAGAGTGCAAACGGCGATGTGCGGCAGAAGACAGGGACCGTTT
>CASEMM010000075.1 GCA_949289095.1 uncultured Eubacteriales bacterium
GCACAGGCAGACGTGCAGCGTCACCGTGAAATCGGGATACTCGTATGTCGACGTGTCGAAAACGTCGCATACTTCCGCGGTCATGTCGAGTTCTTCGAGCAGTTCGCGGCGGAGTGCGGAGCGCGGCGTTTCCCCTGCCTCCACTTTTCCGCCGGGAAACTCGAATTTATGCGAAACGTACGGGTACTTCGCCTCGCCCTTTTCAAACGCGAGTACTCTGCCGTCCTCGACAAAAAGCGCGCCCGCCACTTCGATATGCTTTTTCATGCAGCCTCCTTCATACGCAAATCATTGTATCACAAGCCGCGTAAAAACGCAAGGCGAAAACACTCCGTTTTATCCCCTTTTGCGGCGAGCAAACAACGCTAAATCGCTTGACAAGAATTTTCTGATAGGCTATAATGATTTAGCTTATGAAAAGAAAATTGTCCGTCATTTTCATACTTGCCGCGGCGATAGCGTGCATTGCGGCATTCACCGCCTGCGTGGATAACGTAGCGTATCCGAGCGACCTCTACGGCGAGTGGTATCTTGCGGGCAATTACGATGAGAGCGCAGATGAAGCCGACAGAGATATGTCGATAACCGATTACGACAGAGGTTTCACGCTTTGCGACAACGCGAACGGCGATCCGTGGGCTTACGTGATGTTCGGCGGAGTAGCGGGAGCGGAAGAAAGCTGCTATGCGCTTTACGATCTCTCCGTAGAAAATACGATCACGCTCAAACAGAACGACCGCTGGGGCAAAACGCTCTATACGCTCGACGTACTCGGCGAAAACCTCATTTCCGTCGTGCTCCCCGCCGAAAACGACGAGGGCAATGTCATAAACGTGACGTATTATTTCACGAGAGCGGAAGTATAAGCAAACAAACAGAATACGGCGAGGTGTAGCGCAGTCCGGTAGCGCGCACGGTTAGGGACCGTGAGGTCGCAAGTTCAAGTCTTGTCACCTCGACCATAACAGGGGTATACGCACACCCCGATGAAAAAGAAACCGATTTGTCGGTTTCTTTTTCATTTTCGCTTAAACGAAAAACAGGAAACTCCCGGTTGGCAAAACCGGGAGTTTTATCGCATGACGATTGAATATCGTTATTTATTTTGCCGTGCGGCGGTTAATATAAAATTACCGCCGTATAATCCGGATTTGCCGCTCACCGCTTTTCGGGCAGCGGATCGCCCCATATGTTTTTGCCGGAAGCGACTTGTCGTTTTGCTTCCTCTACGGACATTGTGTTTTCAGGGTCACGCTCGTTAGGCTCCATAAGGTGTTCAATGCCCGTATGAGACCAATCACAATAGGGACAATGATCCCAATCCCCGCCCTCAAATTCTGTTCCGCATATATAACATTTCACTTTATTCGGTTTCATATAATCCCCTGCCGTTTCGTGCGTGCGCCGAATTTCACGTCATTCCGCAAACGAAACGAGACTTTCGAACACGCGGACGCCGTCCTTGTCGCAATAGACCAGCCAGCCGCTTCCCGCACGGCGGCGGTAAACGCGCAGTACGTCGCCCTCATAGCACTGCGAGCGGAACGCTATCTCATAGCGGGATATGTCCGCCGAAAGTTCCGCGGACGAAAACGCGTCCAGTCCGAGAGTAATGTATGCGACGTTATTGAAA
Source organism: uncultured Eubacteriales bacterium (assembly GCA_949289095.1). Lineage (GTDB taxonomy): Bacteria > Bacillota > Clostridia > Christensenellales > Pumilibacteraceae > Protoclostridium. The sequence goes on from CASEMM010000075.1 coordinate 1,634, forward strand.
TGCCCGTTCAGGTCGAGATCGCTCACGCGCGCGACATGAGAGAACGCAAAGTCGCATTCGTCCGTCGCAAACCGCATGGGCGTATAGTCCGTATCGACGGCGCGTATTCCGTGCGGAACGTCGGCAGGATAACCCGTTTCGGATATGCGCTTTGGTCTGCCCGTCGTCTTATCCAGTACGCACCACTCAGAACCGAGCATTGCGAACGGCTCTCCGTCCGCCCTGCGGAACACCGCTTCCCTTTCCATCCTCACCAGCCCCGGTGCGAGCGGATACGTTTCCGCGCGGACGACGTCCTTCCATCGCGGCATTTTTCCGATGAGCCGTATGCGCACGCGTGTCACCACCCACATACCGTTGCACCTCTGCGCGACGGCGTCGGCATCCACGCCGTACTCCGTAGACTGCTTGCCCGCTATATCGTGAAAGTCGTTCATCAGGTGGCGCAGATCGTAGCGTTCGAGAAAGTCCACGCGATCGCTGCTTATTTCATATGTCTTACCGAAATTCTGTCCGGATTCAGCCATAATACCCGACATGTCCTTTACGGGAGCACTCCCGTCAGTTCAAGCACATAAAGCGCGACGAACGCAAGGCACATCGCGCCGAAAATCACGGCAAGCACGAGATTACGCGTCCTGCGGCTGACGCGCAGCCAGAACAGAAACTGCACGACAAACGCGCACGCCCATATCGCCGCCGTCTTGTCAAACACCGTTCCGCCGAGAAACACCGCCAGAACGAGCAGCAGAACGAGCGCGACAAGTCCGGCAAGCCCCGCGAAAAGAGCCGCGCGGCTCGAAAAGAACTCTGCGACGATACTGCGTTTTTCACTGCCGGATCCTTCGGGATCCTTGCGTCCGCTTTCTTCCGCGCGCTCTTCGCAAGGCGGATCATCGCACTCTTCCGCAACGCGCTTATCTTCCCTGTCGTCAGCCATTGCCGTTCTCCGCACTGCGCTGCGGCAATTCGCCCGTTCCCGCAAGCGCGAAAGCATACGCGCCGAGCACCGCCGCGAACGGCAGGCACATCAACGTTTCCGCTATCGTGCAGTCGCCCGTGAAGTACGGGATGAACGGCATTATAACGGACAGCACTCCCATCGCGCCCGTCGCTATAACCGCTTTTGTCCGTTTCACGACGCCTGCGGAAGTCAGCCCCACGGCGAGCACGGCTATGAGCGAGAATATGAATGTGAGCACTTCCACGCTCATGTGCGGCGTGCCGCGCACGAGCAACGCGAATATCATGTTCAGCATGAACCCGACGCTTATCACTCCCGCGGGGATTACAAGCGGGAGCGACCCCATGCGCCCCGACCGCGCGACAAGCAGTACTGCGGAAAACGCCGTTGCTCCCACGGCGGTCACGACGCCCGCGGCGACAAACAGCGGCTGAAAACCCGCGAACGATATTCTTATCCAGCCCGCAAGCGCAGCCATGCGCACGGATATGTCGGCGGCGGCTCCCGCAACGAAAACCATTACGGAAACGATGACGATGAAGCTATCCGACCTCACCGTTCTGCCGCCGGTTATGAAACCGCTTCTTTCCATGCGCACATTATAACATATTACTCCGTCGGTTGTCCACTTATTTGACGCCCCCGTGCCTGCGTTCGGCGCATTCTCCGAGCACGGCGGCAATATCCGCATCCGCGCACACGGCACGGTCGGAGATGACGTCGGGGCAATACGCTTCGCCCGCATTTATCGTGAAATAAGTCGCATTCGGATTTTCCGCGGTCATGCGCATAAACGGGTATTTGATTATTCCCGGAGTATTGTACCCTACGCCGAGCTCGAGCAGAAGCAGACGCGATTTTTTCGCGTGCCGCCGCAGAAACTCCTCGTATCTGCCGCAAGCCGCATGCCAGCCGTCGTCCTCGACGAACGTATCGTCCGAGCGCAGATTTACGGTCATCGGCGCGCCGCATACCGGACAGCGCGGCGCCAGCTCTTCGGGTATGCGCATGTCATGCTGCTTTGCGACCATTTCGCGTACCGCGCTCTCGTTGTCATACGTCTTATTATGGCAGGGCACGGAGCACTGAAACAGTCCGTAGTCGCCCTGAGTATAGAACAGTCTGTCTTTATCGAATCCCGCCGTCTGAAAGCGGTGGTCGACGTTCGTCGTAAGCACGAAATAATCGCTGCCGGAAAGGAGTGCAAGCAGATCCTCATAAGGCTTTCCCGCGGGCAGATCGTATCTGTTCACGAATATCATTCTCGACCAATAAGCCCATGCGGTCTCCTCGTCGGGAAACGGATAAAACCCGCCCGAATACATGTCGTGAAAGCCGAATTTTCTCTCAAAATCCGCAAAATGCTCGCGGAATCGCTTACCCGAATAGGAAAATCCGGCGGATGCGGACATTCCCGCGCCCGCGCCGACAAGCACCGCGTCCGCCGAAGCGATATGCTCCGCAAGCTCATCTGCAGCGAGAGAGAAGTTGCGAATATATGTCATAGTCCTCCTCCTTGTATACGTCGAATATCACTCGCGGACCTCCGTCCGCAAGGCATTCCCTCACCGTATCCACGGCAATACGCGCGGCAAGCTCGTGAGGAAAACGATACTCTCCGGTAGATATGCAGCAGAACGCTATCGTGCTTAAATTCATCTCGCGCGCCTTTTTCATGCAGGACTCATAGCACATCTTCAGGTCGCGCTTGTCCGTCTCCGTCGGACAGCCGTTCGTCATCGGTCCCACCGTGTGAAAGATGTACCCGCACGGCAGATTGTATGCCCGCGTGACCCGCACCTTACCGTTCGGCTCCCTGCCGCCGCGCATCATTGCGGCGCAATCGAGGCGCACCTGCACTCCCGCACGCGAATGTATTATGTTGTCTATGCATCCGTGCAACGGCACGAAGCAGCCGAGCAGGGCGCAGTTGCACGCATTCACGATCGCATCCGCGTTCAGCCGCGTTATATCCCCGCGCCACAGCGCAATGCCTCCGTCGTCATAACGCAGTCCGTTTGCGTCTACCGTGCCGCGCAGACGCGTCTGACCGGAAAGATATTCGTCCTGCAATTGCAGAAAGCGCGGCGAAGCGGGCGCAGGCGGGCGCACGTTGCACAGCGCGCGGAAGTAATCCGCTTTCCGATCGTCGGTAAGAACAGGCGCGTTTTCTCCTCGCTCCTCGCTGAGCACGGCTATCATTTCGTCCAATATTCCGATATCTCCGTCATTCATCGTATACTCCTTTTACCGCATTTACGGTGCATGCCGCGTCACGGTTTCCGCGATATCATCATGCCTGTTTTTCCGATACCGGCGTCATTATAGCCGAAATTGGTTGTAATGTCAAGCATTACAGCAAATTTTTTCCGGGAATTTTTCTTTAAGGCAAATGCGCCGTTCTATTGCCGGACAGGACTGCTACGGCTATCGCAGAGCCCGTACTCCTGTCCGCTTTCGACGGCGCTCCGCGCCCTCGGATACTTCGCCGAATGCGGCTGCCGGCGGGCGGCGGTTTTCCGGTTCGATTTCTCCCGTCGGACAGTTCAACTCGCAGTGAATCCTCCCCTCCTCGCCATCTCCCGGCGGACGTTGCGACATGCGGAAATACGCATACCGCACGCGAAAACTCCCGCCGCATTTATGCGGCGGGAGCGTGATTGCGCTTTCGCGTTTTACTGTCTGTGAATCTCCTCTTCTGCGGGAATGTAATCCGTCATTCTTCCGTTGAGATATTCGTCGTATGCCTTCATATCGAAGTAACCCGTACCCGTGAGACCGAATACGATGACCTTCTTCTCGCCCGTTCTCTTGCATTCGAGAGCGGCGTCAATCGCTCCGCGTATCGCGTGAGCGGACTCGGGCGCGGGCAGCGTGCCCTCTATGCGGGCGAACTTCACCGCCGCTTCGAACACCTGCGTCTGCGTATACGAAGTCGCATGCATGAATTTGTCGTGATAGAGCTGCGAAAGCACGGGGCTCATGCCGTGGTAGCGCAGACCGCCCGCATGGTTGGGACTGGGAATGAAGTCGCAGCCGAGCGTATACATCTTGGCAAGCGGAGTGGTCTTTGCCGTATCGCAGAAGTCGTATTTGAATTCGCCGCGCGTGAAGGACGGGCAGCTTGCGGGCTCGACGGCGAGAATATCCACGTCCGATTTACCCTGCAGCTTTTCGGCAACGAAAGGCGCAATGAGTCCGCCGAGATTGGAACCGCCGCCCGCGCAGCCGACGATTATATCCGGCTTTACTCCTATCTTATCGAGAGCGGCTTTGGTTTCGAGTCCGATGACCGACTGGTGCAGCAGCACCTGATCGAGAACGGAACCGAGAACGTAACGCGTTTTTCCGCCCGGCGCGGTCACGGCTGCTTCCACCGCTTCGCTTATCGCGCAGCCGAGAGAGCCGTTTGTGCCCGGATGTTCTTTGAGTATCTTTCTGCCCGCTTCGGTGGTATCCGACGGCGACGGCACGACTTCCGCTCCGTATACGTTCATGACGTTGCGGCGGAAGGGCTTCTGCTCATACGACACCTTGACCATATACACTTTCACGGGGAGATGGAAATACGCGCCCGCCATTG
>CASEMM010000076.1 GCA_949289095.1 uncultured Eubacteriales bacterium
ACTATCTCGGCGACGCGACTCTTAACGTGAAAACGGATATCACGTTCCATTGAAAGACGTCGGCGTGATCATATTTTTTCGGCGCAGCAGTGCGTATGCGCGGGCGCAAGAACGCGGAAACCGTCCGCATGACCTTTGAGGGTTCTGAGCCCGAAACGCAAAGAACGGAATTTATTGTACAGCATGATCATGTCGCCGCTGCCTTTTTTGTCGTCGGAGAAAACGAATTGCGACGAATGTAAACGCATCGCCGCTTGCTGAAGTTCGAGATATTTTTTACCGGTGGCGAAATATTTATTCGGTTCGTCGGTGTAGTACATCGCTATCATGGCGACGGTTGCGGGTGTTTCGTCGGCTAAGTCGCGAGCGATAGGGGCGTTGCCGCACATAAGGGCCGCATTGAGCGCGGCTCTGCCGACTTTGAGATGATCGGCGTGACATTCGGTATGCAATAGCGGATCGGGACAGAATATAGCCTGAGGCTTCAGCCTTGCAAATTCTCCGACGAGCGCTTTCACCAGATCCCTTTCGTCGTAGAGTCCGCCGTCGGTAAAAGGCAGGAATACCGTTTCCTGTATGCCGAGAAGCCGCGAGGAGGCTTCCTGCTCCTCTCTGCGCTTCAAAGCGAGCGCCTCGCGATCGTAATCCGCGCTTTCCGAGCCGTATCTGCCGTCCGTAGCTATTATCAGAGTGATGCGTTTGCCTTGTTCGGCGAGCTTCGCCATCGTTGCCCCCGCTCCGACTTCCGCGTCGTCGGGATGCGGCGCAACGAATACGTAGCTGTCGAAAGAGTCTATATCCGGTAAAGGTATTATGCGGTGAAGTATAAATTTTTTGAGCGACATTATTGTGGTCTCCGTACGCTTATGTATGTTCTGCCGCGCTGCGGTCGGATAAATTTTAGCACAGTCGAGATTTTTTTACAAGCGCGTCGTTTTTCGGCTTAGCTTTTTTTCGTTTCTCCCGGCGTGTACTCATTTTTATTATTGCTTATACTTGTAATATAATTAAAATTGTTGTATTATATTTCTGTCGCTTTTCAACTGCGAACATTTTTTACTTGGGAGGGCACGATGCCAGAAAACAACGATTACTTAGACACCACAGCAGCGGTTGCCGGAAACGCCGAAGAAAGTAATCCGGAAGACGCGGTCAGGGACGCCAAAGTCGATAAAAATCATCCGGACTATATCCCTGTCAAAGAGAAATGGGCTTACGGTATAGGCGCTTTGATGGACGGCGGCGGCGTAGCGCTCATGTCCTGCATAATGCTCAAATACATGACGTCTCTGGGTATTACGGCGGCTCTTGCCGGGACGATCATGATGATAGCCAAGCTTTGGGACGCGGTAAGCGACCCGCTGATGGGCGTTATTTCCGACAACACACGTTCACGTTACGGCATACGTAAGCCTTATATGTTCGTGGGCGGTATTTTGCTTATAGTCGGCTTGTTCCTCCTTTTCGCTCCCGTTAAGTCCTGGGGTATGAGCGACGGCGGTTTCATCGCGTACGTTCTGATAATGTACCTGTTGTGGAACACCTT
>CASEMM010000077.1 GCA_949289095.1 uncultured Eubacteriales bacterium
GCGCGGTATAATATGCATGAACCGGCGGCAAATCCGCCGGCAGAAAAGAGAAAGGAGAAAATATGACCGAAAGAGAAAAAATGCTTGCCGGAGAACCGTACGATCCGAACTGCGACGAACTCATGGCTGCGCGCATGCGGGCGCACGACCTGTGCACGGAATACAACGCGCTCCGCGAATCCGACGCGGACGAACGCGCGCGCGTGCTGAAAGAACTTCTTCCCGTGCTCGGCGAAGACGGATACGTTCAGGGTCCGTTTTACTGCGACTACGGATTCAACATAAAAACGGGCGCGCGGTTTTACGCAAACGTCTGTCTCACCGTGCTCGACTGCGCGCAGGTGCTTATAGGCGACGACGTCATGTGCGGACCCAACGTGTCGCTGTACACCGCCCTCCACCCGCTCGATTTCAGACAGCGCAATATGCGCCGCCGCGACGACGGCTCGCTGTACGACCTCGAATACGCAAAACCGATCACGATAGGCAGCAACTGCTGGCTGGCGGGCGGCGTCACCGTCCTTCCCGGCGTGACGATAGGCGACGGCTGCGTGATAGGCGCAGGCTCCGTCGTCACGCGCGACATACCCTCCGGATACCTCGCCGTCGGCAACCCCTGCCGCCCGATAAGAAAGCTGTAACGCAGACAAACGAAGCGGCACATACCGTAACGCAGATAAACAAAACGGCACATGCAATAATGCAGAGATGCAAAACAATATATATAGCCGCAACGCAGACAAACGAAACAATATATAAAGATATATAAAAATATAAAGACCCGCCCCCGCCTGCCGAACAAGGCAGGCGGGGGCGCTGTATTTTCCGCCCGGCGCACTCCGAACGCGAAAACGAATCAATTAAGTTGTTTACAAACCGATCGGAATGCCGAAACCGACCTCCCCCATTCCCCACCCCCATTGACTTTAAGTTTCTTTGGGGAAGGGGCGCGGGGAAACGCCTTTCTTTTCAAAGAAAGGGGTTTCCCCGCAAAACCTTTCACCGAATCAAAGAAATGGGTTTCACCGCAAGAAACAAGATCAGAACACGCAGCAATAGCCGTCGCGGAGGTGAGTATGTTTCACTCTCCATTTAAGCAAGCGGTTAGCCGCGAAGAACGAATACACGCCGAGCGTCACCATGGAGAGCAGCCACCACAGCATGTATTTACCGAACAGCTGAATGACGTTGCCGTCGAAGTACAGGCGTCTGCCGTCGTATACGGTATGCCTGACTTCCCACTTGTATATCCACATGTCCGCAACGGGCTTTATTATGAACAGAGTCAGTATTTTAAGGACCAGGCACGCGAGTTTAAGCAGCGTGAGCACGATATCCTTGCCGTCGAACGTCCCGCCCAGCTGCGGGTATTCGCCCTTGACGTGCGTGTGTTTTGCGAACCACTTTCTGACGTTGAACTTGGCAAACAGCGCATAAATACCAAGCGTGCATACCGTGAGCAGCAGCCACAGCATGCGGCGGCCGAACAGCTGAAACCCGTTGCCGTCGAAGCGCAGCCGCTTTCCGTCGTATACGGTGTGCCTGCACTGCCACTTGTGCATCCAGTAATCGGTAAGCGGCTTGGCGAGAGTGAGCGTTCCCCACTTTACTATAAAGCACAGTATCCTCCAGCCGATCTGCTGCAATACCAGCCCGTCGAACTTACTCTTCCCGTCATACTCGGGTTCGAGATCCTCGCCGCGCACATGCGCGTCCGCAATGAGCTTCGTGCGGTACGCCTCGAACTTCTCCGCATAAACGCGGTCAAGCTCGCGGAGCGCGGCATGATCGCGCGCCTTCCACAGCGTTTTAAGCCTGCCGCGCATGGCTTTCGCCGCACCTACGCCCTCCGTAACGGCACAGCGCATGACTATCTCGTCCATGCCCTGCTTCGCCTGCGCCTTCGTCGCAAACGCAAGCGAAGGCAGCGCCGCGGCATACTCCGCTTCCGCTCCCGCTATCGCGGCATAGAACGCCGCAGCGTCCCGATTGCCGGACAAGCGCGACAGCGTGCGCTTAAACTCATTTCTGCGCGTTTTGCCGTATACTATATCCGTATGCTCGGCGGCTGTCTTCACCTGCCGCTTGAGTCTGCGCCCGCCCGCAGCAAACACTATGTTCAGAATAAGTATGACGTATACGCAAATGCCCGTACCGGCTGACGAAAGATATGCGGGCGCGGGACTGGGCGGCACAATTAAGCCGCCGCCAAGCAATTCCCGAGGAACATTTGCCGCCGCGGCAAGAAGATCGGGCAGAATGTCTTCGGAAGATTTTATTGTGTTGCCATATTTTTTCAGTTCATTTTCCGCATTATATAAATCGGTCGCAAAATCGGATACGGCGGAGGAAATATCGTACATTATTTCATCAAAGCGATCTCTCTCCTTTATAAGATCGGTTTCTATACCGCTTGCATCGGTAAAACGTTCAAATTCATATACCACGGGTTCGTCCAGCGTGCAGACATACCCGTCGTAAATCTCCTCCCCGTATCCTTCGAGCGGCATTTTCCGTTCTTCGTAATCATAATAATTCACGCTCACGGACGTAGATTCGAGCGAATCGAAATATGTATTATATTCCTCAAAAATCTCCGTTTCCGAACGACCGCCGCTAAGCTCGTCCAGTTCGTTACAATATTCCTCTATGTATGCAACGGCGTCCCTGTTGCCGTCGCCCATGCGTTCGACGCCGCGTTCTGCTTGCTCATACAGCATCGCATACGACATTTCGCTTCTCAGATTACTGTAATTACGATATTCATCGGAATTAAAATAATTCGAATAACTGTATGCAGAAACGAGATATTTCGGCAGCATTATCGCAAAAAGTATGCACGCCGCAAGAAACACGCATGAAAACGCAAAAAGCACTTTATTGCGGCGCACGAGAAAAAATCCGCGCACGGGCAGCACAAGAGCGATCACGAAGCCCAGCGGTGTTGCTGCTATGCCCCAAACGCCTGCCCATAACATCGGGCTGCTTCCGATCGAACCAAAAAGTATGATGATTGCGATAACGGCTAATCCGGGCATTAGAGCAATAGGTATAAGCAAAAGCCATTTACTGACGTTGCGAGAACGGTATTTGACGGCAGCCCGCGTCTGCGCCTTTGTCGGCTCCGCCGCATTCGGTTCGTTTTCCATATATTCTCCTCCTCAATTTTGTATTATTGCATTAATTATACACCTGCCCCCCCCCCTATTTGTCAATCCATTTACCGTATTTTTCCGCAATTATGACATTCGCAACGCTTTTCCGTTAAAAAATCCGCGCTTGCAACCTATGTTATCCTCTCCGCACGCCAGCGGCGCAATACATACGGCGGAAAAATATGCGAATTTTCCCGCGGAGTTCGGTCCGAAAGCGCAATGCCGGAAGCGGCAAACCGCGGCATAACGACTCCGCAGACCGAATGGCATTACTTGCAAAAACAATCGAAAATCCGCCCGCCGAAAACGGCGGGCGAAAAACAACCGTCACTTATTAATTTCAAGCACAGCGGCTATCGAAAATACTGTTTTCATGCCGCGCAGCCAAAGCGGAACGCCGAAAGCAGAAGCCCCCCCCCCGGAAAACTTAACTTTAAGTTTCTTTGAGGAAGGGGCGCGGGGAAACCCGTTTCTTTTCAAAGAAAGGGGTTTCCCCGCAGAACCTCTCCGCGAATAATGAACACTCACAGCGCGCCTATGCGCAGCGCGACGGCAGCGGCGGCGGGCGCGACGCGCGGCAGAACGGTTATGCCGAGATCGGCAAACGCGTCCATGCTCGCATAGTGCGCCGACGGAGAAGCGCCGAGCGCATAGAGCGATATCCCGCGCGAACTGCAGCGACGGCAGAAAGCGACAAAATCGGCGCGCGAAGAAGGCAGCGTAGCCGAATGGAACAGCGCGAACACAACCTTGCGCACACCCTCGGGCGGCTCGGGCAGAGCAAACGGCGACGACGGCGCAACGAACATAACGTCGGAGGGCAGCGCGAGCGCGCTTATGTCGCGCGGAGGCATGTC
>CASEMM010000078.1 GCA_949289095.1 uncultured Eubacteriales bacterium
GCATTTCCGGGGAAAGATTTTTCATTCCTTTCATCAGCTCGCTGATAAGTCCGTTCTTGCCGAGATATCTGACTTTCACGGCACTGAGCGCGCTTTCCGATTCGGCGGCGGCGATTTCATCTCCGCACTGTTTTACGAGCAGTTCGATCTGTTCTTCCATTGTTCCTCCGTCGGATAAAAAATAAAGCCGTCCGCAAAAGGACGACCGCAATCGTGTTACCACCTTTCTTCGCGCGCAAAAGAGCGCGCCTCGTTATGCCTGTTACGCCGGCTCTGCGCAATCCGTTACTTACATGCGTTTCGCGGATCGGGCTCTGCAGTGAATATCTTTCCGTCAGCCCTGCTTTCTCGCACCTGCCGAAAGCTCTCTGTCAAAGGGATCGTGACGGACTCTTATGCTGCGTCGTCGCTTTTGTGTTTTGTTAATTATATACTTTTCCTGCGGAGTTTGCAAGCGTTTTACGGCATTAAATTGCCGTCTATCGATATATCTCCGAGCGGCACGTCGCCCGAGATTATATTTTCGCATATGAGAACGGTACTGCCGTTGTCGAAAGCCAGCGAGTACCCCGGAAGAATGATTTTCATATTGACCACTATGCGCATGTATATGCGGTGCAGCGTCTGATTTACTCCCGCGCTCGTGAAATCGCTTGTGAAATCCGCATCTACTACGCCGAGATTGAGCACGTTATATGTAAGTTCCGGACCGAGATCGGAAAGCAGCGGTATGCCCGTTACGGTTCCGAGCGGTATCTGCACGCCCGTTTCTTCGAACGCCTTCATTTCGCCTCTTATCAGAGATGTTACGCGGCGTGCGAACAGATTGACGTTTACGCTGTTTATCTGTACCAATGTCACCATTCCTTCTTCGTTCGTACGCGTTATCACGAAGTCGTCGTAAGATACGTCGTAAAGGTGTTGTTCGGTCATGTCGTCTATTGCCTCGGATACTTTCATGCGCGTGCTTTCTATGACTATATCGGAAATTACCGGAGCTATACGAAGGTAGTAATATGCGATAAACGCGGCGGCGATCATCGCCGCCGCAAGAATAATGCGGAGCAGTATGCGGCGCTTTTTACTTTTCCGATAAACTGACACGGGTAACATAAATATATTCCCGCGGCAGTTCAAACGTGTCCCTTATTTTGCTTTGGGTTTGAATATCACGGAAACGATATAACTTGCCGCTACGGCAATGCCTACGCCGTATGACGTGTTTACGAGTCCTCCGGCAAACGCTCCCGGTATTCCGTACTCCGTCGCCCATTCTATCGCGCCCTTTGCGAGCGACGCTCCGAAGCCCGTTATGGGAACGGCTATTCCGGAACGCAGTACGGATGCCATCGGTTCGTACAGTCCGAAGGTCTGAAGCGCTATGCCTGCAAGAAGGAATATGACGAGTATGCGTGCGGGGGTGAGTCTGGTTTTGATTATCAGCAGCTGTGCAATAGCGCAAAGCCCTCCGCCCGAGACAAATACTATGACGTATCCGAGCAGTATTCCCCACCATGTCTGAGGTAATATCATAAATCGTTCTCCAGAATGACTGCGTGCGAAACTGCGGGAATGCTTTCTCCCTGAAAGGATGTGGTCGGGCTCATGAGAGCGCCTGTTGCAAGTATCAGTACTCTGTTGTATTCGCGTTTGTACATTTTTCCGAGAATATATGAATTAAGCACGCATGCGCTGCAGCCCGCTCCGCTTCCGCCGGAATAACAGTTCTGCTCCCGCGAGAATATCATTTCGCCGCAGTCCGAATACCGCTGACCTAACTCTACGCCCCTTTCTCTGCACAGGTCGCGCATGATTTCGCCTCCGAGTCTGCCGAGGTCTCCCGTAAATATTGCGTCGTAATCGTCAGCGCATGTGCCGGTATCGTCAAAGACCGCCAGCAGCGTGTCGAACGCGGCGGGAGCCATTGCCGCTCCCATGTTGTTTATGTCGGTTATTCCGTAGTCCACGACCCGTCCAATCGTCGCGTGCGTGAGCGCGGGTCCGTCGCCCTCAGACCGCAGTATGCTGCATCCCGCCGCAGTTACCGTCCACTGCGCGTACGGAGGGCGCTGACATCCGTATTCGAGCGGATATCTGTATTGCCTTTCCGCCGCAGCGAAATGCGAGCATGTCGCGCAGGCGGCGCTTTCAAAGTGTCCGGCGTTTACGAGAGCCGCACCGAGTGCGAGCGCTTCCGTCATTGTCGAACAGGCCGCGTATAAACCGAAATACGGTACCGGCATACTGCGGGCGGCGTATGCGGAAGAAACGAGCTGATTGAGCAGATCTCCCGCGAGCAGAACGCCTATATCGAAAATATCCATCCCGGCTTTGGACGCGGCTACGGCTACGGCTTCCGAAAGCATTGCGGATTCGCACTTTTCGAAAGTATCCTTCCCCATTTTCGGATCGTCAATTACCTTGTCGAAATATCTGCCCAGAGGACCGTTGCCTTCTCTTTTTCCTACGATACTCGCGCCTGCCGTCAGTTTAGGACGCGCGTTGAACGCAAGCGTCTGCGTCTTTGCCGTCATAATGCTCCCCAAATTAGTTTTACTAAAAATACAAGCACTCCGGCGGCCGACGACCACACTATACCGTTAACGACGACGGGTCCGACTACGTTGAACATTTTTACGGCGGTTCCTGTTATCAGTCCTTCGGAGCGGAATTCCATTGCAGCGCTGGACATTGCGTTCGCAAAGCCCGTTATCGGAAGGAAAGAACCCGCGCCGCCATGCCGTGCAATGACGTCGTATACTCCCAATCCGGTCAGGAATATAGCGATGACGACGAGAACCGTTGACGCAAAGACGGCGGCTTGTTCGTCCGTGACGGACGGTATAAGTCCGAACAGTCCGCGAAGTACTTCGCCTGCGACGCATGTAAGTCCGCCTGCCGCAAAGGCTTTTGCCAGTGAGCTTCCCGTTTTTGACATCGGCGATACTCTGTCCACATATGCCGCGTATGCGGCGTTCCGTCTGCTGTTATCCGTCACGTCGCACTTCCTTTATGAGTATTTCTTTATCCTCCGTGTTTTTTACGTCGCTTGCCGGATATTCCTTTTTGATCATACGGGTATTATGCGTCAAGCTGCCGGAATGTATGTAAAATGACACGAAAAAACGCCCTGTAAGCAGTAACTTACCGGGCGCATCGGTTTTTATCATGTCAGGCGGCGTATACCTTGTTCCGTCAGTTTTTCAGAAACGAATGCAAGCGTTCGCTTTTTATCCGCCGCCCATGCGGGAGCAAGAAGAACGCTTTTGGGCGGATCTCCCGTAAGGCGGTGTATTACTACGCCGTCTGGCAGAGCTTTTATGCACCGGCAAAGAATATCCGCATATCTGTCCGGCGTAAGCGGCGCGTATTCTCCGCGTCGGTACATTTCGGCGAGTTTCGTTCCGTCCGTTACGAACAGCAGATGCAGTTTGATTCCGTCCGTTACTCTGCCCGCATATGCCGCCGTACGCACCGCATCTTCCGCGCTCTCTCCGGGAAGTCCTATTATAGTGTGCGTTATGACGTTGGCTCCGCATTCGTGCAGTCTGCGCACGGCTTCGTCGTAAACTTCGAGCGGGTATCTTCTGTTTATCAGCGCGGCGGTGTGTTCGTTCGCGGTCTGCAGACCGAGTTCGACGAACAGCGGCTTACGCTTTACGAGATTGCGGAACAGTCCGAGTATTTCGCCGCCCAGACAGTCCGGACGGGTGGCAACGGAAAGCGCGACTATGTCTTCCCTGTCCGCTGCCGCACGAAAGACTCTTTCCAATCGTTTTACCGGTGCGTAAGTGGATGTAAAACTCTGAAAATATGCGATGTATCTTGCATCGGTGCCGACTTTTGCGGCAACGCGGGATTTTGCGCGTTCGATTGCTCCGTAGACTTCATCTGCCGTCATGCATATTTCGGCAAAATCGCCGCTGCCCGAATTGCCGCAGAATATACATCCGCCGCTGCCGTCGGCATTGCGGTTAGGGCATGAATCCGAACATCCGAGAGCAAGTTTATATGTCTTGCCTCCGAACATTCTGCGGAACAGTCCGTCCGCCGTCATATAATTCAGCATTTGTCCGCTATTTCGAAAAGAAGGTTTTCGGTATCTTTCCATCCGAGGCACGGGTCGGTTATGGACTTTCCGAATATGTTTCCGCCGGGCGGCTGACAGCCTTCCTCTATGTAGCTTTCGATCATGACGCCTTTTACCAGAGAACGAAGCGCATCCGAATATTTTCTGCTGTGCAATATTTCGCCCGTTATGCGGATCTGTTCCCTGTGTTTTTTTCCTGAATTTGAATGGTTGACGTCAATTATCGCGGCTTTGTTTTTAAGAGCGGTTTTTTCATACATTTCATTGAGACGCATCAGATCTTCGTAATGGTAATTAGGTATGCCCGAGCCGTATTTGTCCACTCCGCCGCGCAGAATGACATGGGCGTATTCGTTGCCGTCGGTGGTGACGTCGCAGCCGCGGTATATGAAATTATGAGGGATCTGCGCCGCATGCACAGAATTGAGCATTACCGTAAAATCCCCGCTCGTGGGGTTTTTCATTCCGACGGGGATGTCCATTCCGCTTGCGGTCAGTCTGTGCTGCTGATCTTCTACGGAGCGCGCTCCCACCGCTTCGTAAGAAAGCACGTCGTCGAGGTAGCTGCGGTTTTCGGGATAAAGCATTTCGTCGGCGGAAGTCAGCCCGCATTCGCTCATTACTTTCAGATGAAGTCTGCGTATTGCTATAATGCCGGCTTTGAGGTCGGGAGCATCCGTCGGACGCGGCTGGTGGAGCATTCCTTTGTATCCCTCGCCCGTTGTGCGAGGTTTGTTCGTATATATGCGCGGAACAAGCACGATCTTATCCTTGACTCTGTCGTTGAGTTTACCCAATCGTTCGACATAGTCGAGCACCGGTTTGCTTTCGTGAGCGGAGCACGGCCCCACTATCAGCAAAAGTTTGTCCGTCTCTCCGCGTATGACTTCGCTAGCAAG
>CASEMM010000079.1 GCA_949289095.1 uncultured Eubacteriales bacterium
AGAAGAGCGAAGACTGATGTATGTCGCCGTTACGCGGGCAAAGGAAAGGCTGTACGTCACTTACTGCGACTCGCGTTTCATGTACGGCAAAACGCGTCCGTGCCGTCCCAGCAGATTCCTCGGAGAAATGGACGAACGGCTGAATAAACTGTACGAAAAGCCCGTATTCAGACCGGTTGACGACACTCCGTCGGCAAGCCGGCAGGAAACGCGCGGATATTCTTCGGGCAATACCGCCGTTGTGCGCAATCATGCGGCTGCCGATGAATATCCCGCAGGCACGCGCGTACGCCACAAGAAATTCGGAGAAGGCACTGTCACGGGCACGACCAACGTCGGTAAAGGTTCATATCTCGTGATAAATTTCGATAAACTCGGAAAAATAACCCTGTCGCTGGCATTCGCCCCTATTGAAAAAATATGACAACGGAACAACATGAAAGAATGTGCGGACTGGTCCGCAAACTCAACGACTATGCGTATCGTTATTACGTCCTCGATGACCCGGCGGTAACGGATAACGTTTACGATAAGCTTTATGACGAACTTCTTTCTCTCGAACGCGAAACGGGGGAGCGTTTTCCCGATTCTCCGACAGCGCGCGTGGGCGGTGATCCTGTTGCCGCATTTAAGTCTCACACGCATATCGCTCGACTTTATTCGCTCGATAAATGCAGAACTTTTGACGAACTGCGCACATGGGCGGAAAAAATCATATCGGCAGCGGGCGGCAGCGCCGTTACATTTACGCTCGAATACAAACTCGACGGTCTTACGCTGGTAGTTACTTATGAAAACGGATTGTATAAATGTGCGGCAACGCGCGGAAACGGCGTTACGGGCGAAGACGTAACCGAACAGGCACGCACTATCAGATCTATTCCGATGCGTATTCCGTTCGGAGGTACCGTCGAAACGAAAGGCGAATGCATTATGCGTCGCTCCGCTTTTTTCAAATACAACGAAACGGCTGACGAACCTCTTAAAAATCCAAGGAACGGAGCAGCTGGAGCGCTCCGCAATCTCGATCCCGGAGTGACCGCAAAACGCAATTTAGATATGATATTCTATGACGTCAACTATATTTCCGACGATTCCGTGCATTCGCAGACATACGGGATAGATTGGCTGAAAAACAACAAATTCAAAACGGAAAAGCTGTGTGTTACGTCTGACATAGAACAGATCATTGCAGAAATACAATCCGTTGACCGCGACTCTCTCGATTTTGACATAGACGGAATGGTAATAAAGGTAAACGATTACGAACTCCGTTCGCGCCTCGGTTATACGGACAAGTTCCCGAGATGGGCGATCGCCTACAAATTCGAAGCGGAGGAAACAACCACGACGGTGCGCGACGTAATATGGCAGGTGGGACGCACCGGCAAACTTACACCGCTTGCCGTGCTCGATCCGGTGGAACTTTGCGGCGCTACCGTAAAACGCGCGACGCTTAACAATTACGGGGACATATTGAGAAAAAACGTGCGTATCGGAAGTACCGTGTTCATACGAAGAAGCAACGACGTCATTCCGGAGATCCTTTCGGCGGTAGACGGCACCGGAAGCGGCGAAATTGCCATGCCGACGGTGTGCCCCGACTGCGGAGCACCCGTTGAAATGCGGGGAGCGCATCTGTTCTGCACGAATCCGGACGGATGCCGTACGCGCACGATTGCGCAACTTGCGCATTTCGCATCCAAGGACTGCATGGACATAGACGGACTCAGTTCCAATACGCTGAGCAAATTCCACGATTATCTCGGCGTTCGGTCGCCGGCGGACATATACAAACTTACGCGCGAAGATCTGCTCACTCTCGAAGCATTCAAAGACAAAAAAGCGGATAAACTGCTGGCGTCTATAGAACGCAGCAAAGATATAGGACTTTCCGCGTATATCAACGCGCTCGGCATTCCCAATGTGGGAAAAAAGCTCGCAGCAGATCTGGCGGACAGATTCGGCAGTATCGACGGACTGTCCGAAGCAAGCGAGGAAGAACTCGCTTCCATAGACGACATCGGAGAGCGTACGGCAAGCGATATAACCGAATTTTTCCGCAATAATTCAGATCTCGACAAAAATCTGCGCGCATGCGGAGTCAGCCCTCATGCGGAAAAGAAAAAAAACGGCATACTGAGCGGTGAAAAAGCGGTGCTCACAGGCAGGTTGCTTTCGATGACGCGTTCTCAGGCTGCGGCCGCCGTCGAAGCTCACGGCGGTACCGTTCAGTCGTCCGTAACGAAAGAGACGACTCTCGTAATAGCGGGAGAGGACGCGGGAAGCAAACTCGACAAGGCAAGAGCCGCCGGAATACGCGTCATCGGCGAAAAGGAATTTTTATCGCTCATAAACGCTTGATTTACGGTACGCAAACGTGTTAATATATAATATACGCGTGCAGCGAATACCGTTTGCAATACAAAACCCGATACTTTATAGAGGTATATACTTATGAAAAGCATGACCGGATACGGCAAAGGCGAAGCCGTAAGCGGAAACAGAAAAGTTACCGTAGAGATAAAGGCGGTCAACAATCGTTTTCTCGACATAAACACGCGTTTTCCGAAATCGCTTTCACACGTCGAAGACTGCGTGCGCAAACAAATACAGGCGGTTGTCAGGCGCGGCACGCTTGACGTATATTACACCTATGAAATATCCGGCGAAAGCGACAAAGCGGTGGGAATCAATATGCCTCTTGCCCGTCAGTATCTTTCGGCGCTGAAAAGCGCGGCGGCGGAACTCGACGTCACTAACGACATAACGGTCACCGCTCTCGCAAAACTGCCGGACGTACTTTCCGTCACTGCCGCGGAAGAAGACCGCGAAGCGATGAAAGAACTTTTCTCAGACGCCGCCGCGGACGCGGTACGCGCGCTCGACCGGATGCGTATCGCAGAAGGCAGAACCGTACAGGCGGATCTCGCAAAGCTTGTTACAAACATTCTGTCGGCGCTGAAAAAGGTCATTGCGCGCGCTCCGCTCGTTGTCGCCGAATATAAGAGCAAACTCTCCGCGCGCATAGCGGAGCTCCTCGGCGCGCCTGCCGCAGACGAAGCCCGCATAGCGACGGAAGTGGCGGTTTTTGCAGACAAATGCGACATCAACGAAGAGATCTCCCGCCTCAGCTCTCATATACGGCAGTTCACGCAGGCGCTCGAAAGCGACGAGCCGCAGGGCAGACGGCTGGATTTCCTCTCACAGGAAATGAACAGGGAAATCAACACAATGGGAAGCAAAGCGAACGATCTCGAACTGTCGCGCCTCGTCATAGAAATGAAAAACGAGCTCGAAAAGATAAAAGAGCAGATACGGAACGTCGAATGAAACAGGGACTTCTAATCGTATTGTCCGGACCGTCCGGGGTCGGAAAAGGCACCATGTATTCGCGTCTGCTCACTGTCATGCCGGATCTCACCGTTTCTGTTTCCGCAACGACGCGCAAACCGCGCGCGGGCGAGAAAGACGGAGTGCAGTATTATTTCATGTCGGAAAAGCAGTTTGCTGAAAAACGCGCTCGCGGCGAATTTCTCGAATGGGCGGAAACGGTAGGCAATTATTACGGAACGCCCAAAGCTCCCGTGCTCGCAACGCTCGGCAGCGGCAGAGACGTTCTTCTCGAAATAGACGTGAAAGGCGCCCGTCAGATCAAAGCGGCGTATCCTGATTGCGTTACGATCTTCATTCTGCCGCCGAGCGATACCGAACTCGAGCACAGGCTGAAAGGCAGGGGCACCGAATCCGACTCGCAGGTCCGGGCGCGGCTGGAACTCGCAAAAAGCGAGATAGCGCAGAGCGGATACTTCGATTACCGCGTCGTAAACGACGACCTCGAAAGAGCAGTCGGTGAAGTCGCGGATATTATATGCAAAATCAAAGGAGACAAAAAATGTTAGTAGATCCTCCGATCGACAAACTTGTGGAAAAAATCGGCTGCAAATACGCGCTTGTATGCCTCGTTACCAAACGCGCAAGAGAACTGCAGCAGAAACTGGGCGACGATACTTCGTCCATGGGACCCGAATTCAATCCCATTTCATATGCCGCGCATGAAGTGTACGACGGCACCGTGGAGATAAGCGAAGAAGACTGATGGATCTCAAAGGCAAATGCGTACTTGTCGGAGTTACGGGCGGCATTGCGGCGTATAAGGTATGCGAGCTTGTTTCTTCTCTGAAAAAGCAGGGAGCCGACGTCCGTGTCGCAATGACCGAAAACGCAACGCAATTCGTTTCTCCGCTTACTTTCGAAACGCTCAGCAACAACCGAGTCGTTATCGATACTTTCGACCGCAATCACGAGTGGGAAGTTGAACACGTCTCACTCGCAAAGCGCGCCGACGTATGTGTTATCGCGCCGTGCACGGCGGATTTTGCCGGAAAACTCGCGGCGGGAATTGCCGACGATTTTCTGTCAACGACCGTAATGGCATGCGCATGCCCCGTGCTCCTTGCACCGGCAATGAATACCAACATGCTCGCATCCGCAGCATACAGAGCAAACGAAGAGACGCTCGTTCGTCGCGGCGTTCGTTTCGTGCAACCGGAAAGCGGCATACTCGCTTGCGGAGATTCGGGGAAAGGCAGACTCGCCGAACCCGCAGCGATAGAGAAGGCGATTACGGATCTGCTGTACCCGTTACGCGATTATGACGGAAAAACAGTGCTCGTAACCGCAGGCGGTACGCGAGAACCGATAGACCCGGTGCGTTTTATATGCAATCGTTCGAGCGGAAAAATGGGAATAGCGATCGCCAAAGCCGCTGCGGACAGAGGCGCGCGCGTACTTCTCGTCTGCGGACATGTTTCGGTCACCGTACGCGACGAACGCATAGAGCGGACCGATGTCGATACGACCGAAGACATGTACGAAGCGGTGATGCGCCTTCTTCCGGAAACAGACATCATAATCAAAGCCGCCGCACCATGTGATTTCAGACCGCGGAAAATCGAAAGCAATAAGATAAAAGCGACAGACGGACTTATCCTCGAACTCGAAAGAACACCGGACATAGCCGAAGCGGTCGGACGGAACAAAGGCAACAGAACGCTCGTCGTATTTGCCGCAGAAACGCAGGATACAGAAAAAAACGCCGCAGGAAAACTGATCGGAAAACATGCCGATATGGTTGTCGCCAACGACGTCACAAAGAAAGGCGCGGGATTCGGCACCGACACCAATATAGCTACGCTCATTACAGCAAAGAGCGTTGAAAAACTGCCTATGATGAGCAAATCGGAACTCGCAAATATAATACTCGACAGGATTCCGGTAATCAAGTAAATGTACGCAGAAGTCATAATGGACATCGCTGCCGCAGAAGTCGATCGCATTTTCGACTACGATTGCGGCGGTTTTGATATTAAGCGCGGAATGCGCGTCGCGGTACCTTTCGGCAGAACGAGAGCCGAGGGATTCGTAATCGGGATAAAAGACAGTACCGACGTACCTGCGGAAAAAATCAGAAAAATAACTTCCGTTCTTGACAAAACGCCGATAATCACGGATGAAATGTTTGCGTTGCTCGATTACATGCGGACAAAAATGCATATTCTCCGCGTAGATATTCTGCGTTTATTCATACCTGCGGCCATGCGCGGCGGCAGAGTAAAGGAACTGACCCGTCAACTTGCCGTGCTTGCTGACGAATACAGAGACAGAAATCCCGACGAATTCATCAGAAAAGGAGCGCTCGCGCAACGCGAATTATACGACTATCTCTCCATAGACAAACCGGACGGAGAATACGTTTCAGAACTCAACAAGATACTTTCCGCAGGCGCGTTACGTAATTTTGCGGAACGGGGTATAGTGCGCATAACCGACGCGGAAAAGCGCAGAGTACCGTATGCGGATCTGCCGGTTTCGGAAGAAATCGAAAATTTCGAACTGACGGACGAACAGAAGCGTGCGTGCGACGCAATCGGCTCGGCATCCGGTCAAACATTTCTGCTTCTCGGGGTGACGGGAAGCGGAAAAACCGAAGTATATATGCGCTGCATAAAAAAAGCGCTTTCGCGCGGCAAAACGGCGATCATGCTCGTACCCGAAATCTCACTTACGCCGCAGATGCTCCGGGGGTTCCGCAGCCGTTTCGGCGACGACGTGGCAATACTGCACAGTGCGCTCGGGCAGGGAGAAAAATTCGACGAATGGCGCAAATGTCTGACGGGAGAAGCCAGAGTCGTACTTGGCGCGCGCAGCGCCATATTCGCACCGCTGAAAAATCTCGGCATAATAATCATAGACGAGGAACACGACCAGAGTTACGTTTCCGAACGCAATCCGAGATACGTAACGCATAAAATCGCCGAATGGAGAAAACAGTATAACGACGCCAATCTCGTGCTCGGCAGCGCCACTCCTTCCATGGAGACGTATTACTCTGCCAAACACGGAAAAGCCGAATTGCTC
The DNA here is from genome assembly GCA_949289095.1 of uncultured Eubacteriales bacterium. Taxonomy (GTDB): domain Bacteria; phylum Bacillota; class Clostridia; order Christensenellales; family Pumilibacteraceae; genus Protoclostridium. Next base: position 6,421 of record CASEMM010000079.1, read on the forward strand.
GAACTTACGGGACGGGTCAACAGACGCCCGCTGCCGGAAGTGCGAATAGTGAATATGTGCAAAGAAGCCCTCCGGGGCAACAGATCGATATTTTCCGACGAACTGACAAGCGGACTCAGGGAGTGCATTGACGGCGGGAACCAGGCAATGTTATTTCTAAACAGACGAGGCTATGCGTCATACGTCATGTGCAGAATGTGCGGATACGTCGCTAAATGCGAACGGTGCGATGTTTCTCTCGTTTATCACAGAGAAGAAAACAGACTCAAATGCCACTATTGCGGAAATATGTACGCGCCGCTCTCGGAATGTCCCGAATGCGGAAGCAAATTCATAAAAGAAGGATATGTAGGAACGGAAAAGGTCGCCGATATGCTGTCCGAAATGTTTCCGTCAGCCGGCGTGCTTCGCATGGATAACGACAGCACGCGAACAAAAGGGGCGCACGCACGCATTCTCGGTGAATTCGGCGCAAAGAAAGCCGATATTCTCGTCGGCACGCAGATGATAGCAAAGGGGCACGATTTTCCGGACGTCACGCTCGTGGGCATACTCGATGCAGATATGAGTCTGCATGTAGCGGACTACCGCAGCGTCGAGCGCACGTTCCAGCTCACGACGCAGGTAGCGGGCAGAGCCGGGCGGGCAAGCAGTCCGGGCAAAGTGATATTGCAGACGCACACTCCGAATCATTATGTGTATAACTATGTCCGCAACGGAGATTATAAGGGTTTTTACGAAAAGGAAATAAATCTCCGCGAAGTTACGAAATATCCTCCGTTTTCGAAAATCGTCCGCGTACTCGTCTGCGGAAAAGACGACGAAAAGGCAGGCGGCGTGCTTAAAAACATATATGAACGGATTTCCGCGATAAAAGAAAGCCGGAACGAAAAATTCATATATCTTGCGTATATGCGCGCCCCGCTCAGAAAAATAATGGACGAATACAGAATGCAGATACTCGCACGGCTCGTTACCGATTCGGACGACGTCGAGGATGCGATATATACAGCCGTGGATGAATGCCGCGTCGCCGGCATAACTTCATACGCGGAAACAAATCCGATAAAACTCTCATGAGGTGTACGCTGAAAATGGCAAAGAGAATGATAGTTAAAATTGGCGAGGATATTCTTCGTAAAAAGTGCAGGGAAGTAACCGAATTCAACGCAGAACTGGGCAGACTTCTCGACGACATGAAAGAAACAATGATCGCCGCGGACGGCGTGGGACTTGCCGGTCCGCAGGTAGGCGTACTCAGACGTATTGCCGTGGTCAGTCCCGACGGCAAGAATTTTTACGAATTTATCAATCCCGTCATAATATCGTCTTCAGGCAAACAGATATGCCGCGAAGGCTGTTTAAGTATTCCCGGAATCAACGGGGAAGTAGAACGTCCGAAAAAAATAGAAGTCCTTGCCTGCGACAGAAACGGCGAGCGTTTTCTGCTTAAAGCCGAAGGTTTTCTCGCAAACATATGCTGCCACGAATTCGATCCTCTCGACGGCGTGCTCTTTATTGACAAGATAATCGGAAAGAGGTAAAAACGTATGCGCGTATTGTTCATGGGAACACCCGTATTCGCCCGCACCGTGCTCGATGCACTCGTTCATTCGCGGCACGAAGTTGTATGTGTCGTAACACAGCCGGACAAACGCGGCAACCGGGGAAGCGTATGTCCGTCTGCGGTTAAAGAATATGCGGAAAACGCGGGAATACCCGTCCGTCAATACGCAAAAGCGAGGATCGACGGCGTCGACGACATGCGCGCTTTCGGAGCCGACATATATGTCACGGCGGCATACGGTCAGATTCTCAGCCGGGAAATACTCGAGTCCGCAAAATACGGAACGATAAACGTTCATGCCTCGCTGCTTCCAGCATACCGCGGAAGCTGTCCCGTTCAGCGTGCCATAATGAACGGCGACAAAACCACAGGCGTAACCATAATGCAGACGGCAGAGGGACTCGACACCGGCGACATCCTCCTTTGCAAAAAGACCGATATAGCGGACACGGATACGGCGGAAACGCTGCTCGGAAAACTTGCAGCGCTCGGCGCGGAAGCTCTTATCGAATACCTCGACGCAGCAGAGCGCGGAGATATTCATCCCGTTCCGCAGGACGAAAGCAAAGCCACTTACTTTCCCATGCTCACGAAAGCGGACGGACTTATCGATTGGACGGATACTGCGGCAAAAATCGACTGTATCGTACGCGGAGTAACGCCGTGGCCGGGAGCATATACTTACAGAAACGGAAAGACGCTTAAAATACACCGCGCATATGCAACCGAGGAAGACGGCGGACTGCCGGCGGGAACCGTCACGAAAGCCGACAGAAACGGCATATGCGTCGCCTGCGGCAGAGGTTCGCTCATACTGACGGAAGTACAGCTCGAAGGAAAAAAACGGATGATTTGCGGCGACTTTCTCAACGGCTGCAAACTGACTGTCGGAGAGGTGCTTGGATGAAATTTCCCGAAGCGGAAAATACCGCATACGACTCTCTCAGGCGCATTCTGCTGCAAGGCGCGTATTCTTCGGTCGAACTCGACCGCACGCTTGCATATGTTCCCGAAGAATGCCGTGCAAAGGTAACTGCGCTCATATACGGAGTGCTTGACAAAAACATTGCGCTCGATTACGTTATATCCGCGCTGACCCGCAAAAAACCGAAAAACTCGGTCTCGATACTGCTCAAGCTCGGACTCTATGAAATCCTGTACGGCAACGACCCCGATTACGCGGCGGCAGACAGATGCGTTGAACTTGCAAAAGCACGCGTGCGCGGAGCAGAAGGGTTTGTGAACGCCGTACTGCGCGCCGCACATACGGTAAGTATGCCGACGGGCGATGATCCGTATTCCGTTTCCGTACGTTACAGTCGTCCCGAATGGCTCGTAAAACGCATGACGGCTGACTTCGGAAGAGAAAGAACGCTTGCGCTGCTCGACGCACGAGTACCTTCGGGAACCCATATCCGCAGAAACAGCCGCTTCATAAGCGAAGGCGATTTTGCACGTAAAACGGAACGTTTTAACGAAAATATTCGTACTCCCCGCGGGTATTATGTCACGCGGAGTACGCTAAAAACGCTAGATCCGCACGAATATACGGCACAGTCTCTTTCTTCGATATACGCGGCAGAAGCATATGTAAGCGGATTGAGCGGGGAAATTTCCATCCTCGACATGTGCGCCGCTCCGGGCGGAAAATCGGTATATATGTCCGAATTGCTGCCTGATTCGAAAATTACGGCATGCGACGTACATGAACACAGAGTGCGCCTTATACGTGCATATGCCGAACGGATGGGCGCAGCTAACGTAACGGCGGTTCTTGCGGATGCGCGCAATGCTGACAAAAACGCGCCCGGAACTTACGATCTCGTCGTGTGCGACGTGCCGTGCACGGGAAGCGGTCTTATATGCTCGTCACCGGACATACTGCTCGGAAAAACCGACGGCGACGTAGATTCTCTCTCCCGTCTCCAATCTGAAATTCTCGAAGCCGCGGCAGGCTGCGTCGCCAGCGGCGGCAGACTGGCATATTCGACGTGCTCTCTGCTCACGGAAGAAAACGAGGCCGTCACGGATGCTTTTTTGCGCAACCATCCGGAATTCGCTCCCGTCCGGGAAGAAGCTGCGGGCAAGACGCCGACCGACGGAAAAATACGGTTATTTCCGGATACGGACGGATGCGACGGATTTTACATAGCGAGGTTTACACGGAATTGAAACCGCTGCTTACGGATTATTCGAAAGAAGAAATCGCGGAACTGCCTCTTTTGCGCGATATGCCGTCGTACAGAGCGACGCAGATATACAAGTGGCTGACGGCGGGAACGGGATTTGAGGAAATGAGCAATCTTCCGATACCGCTGCGCGAGCGTCTGAGCGAAACGTACGACGATATCGGCGCACGCATTATCAAGGTTGCAAAAAGTAAAGACGGTACGGAAAAATTCCTGTACGAACTCCGCGACGGTGCGCTTGTCGAAGGCGTGCTGATGACATACAGATACGGCAGAACGCTTTGCGTTTCGACACAGGCGGGATGCAGAATGGGATGCGCCTTCTGCGCTTCAGGACGCGACGGGCTTCGGCGCAATCTTTCCGCGGGAGAAATATTCTCGGAACTTCTTTGCGCTAACGGCAGAATAAACGACGGACGTATCGGCAACGTCGTACTCATGGGAAGCGGCGAGCCTCTGGACAATTACGACAACGTGACTAAATTCATCCGTTTCATGTCCGAAAGCGGGCTTGTCGGGCAGCGCAGCGTTTCACTCTCGACATGCGGACTGACGGACGGCATACGGGCGCTTGCGGACGACGGATTTTCGGTCACGCTGTGCCTTTCGCTTCACTCGCCGTTCGATGACAGACGCGTAACGGTAATGCCTACGGCACGCAGATATAAGGTAGCGGACATAATGGATGCGGCAAGATATTATTTTTCCGTAAGCGGCAGACGGATTATCGTCGAATATGCTCTTATGCGCGGATTCAATACCCGCGACGCGGATGCGCGCGAACTGAGACGTCTGACTGCCGATTTTCCTTGTCATATCAATCTCATTCCGCTTAACGACACCGATTCGGGGCTAAGCGGCGTGACTGCAAAAGAAGCGCGCGCGTTTCTCGACAAACTTACCGCGCTCGGCGCATCCGCAACTATAAGACGCTCTCTCGGAGATGATATAGAAGGTGCGTGCGGACAGCTGAAAAGAAGATATCTCGAACATTCGCTTACGGAGGACAAAGACAATGGTTAAGGTTGCTCCTTCCATTCTGAGCGGAAATTTCGCACGGATGGGAGAAGAAACAGTAAGAATGGAACGCGCGGGCGCGGATATGATCCACTGCGACGTAATGGACGGCATTTTTGTTCCCAATATCACATTCGGACCGAAGATGATCGCGGATATACGCAAATTCACCGAAACGCCTCTCGACGTGCATCTGATGATAGATCGTCCGGAACGATATCTCGATCTTTTCGTAAAAGCCGGTGCGGACAGACTTTGCTTTCACATCGAAGCCACCGCTGAAGCGGAAAAAAACCTCGCTTATATAAAAAGCGCGGGAATAAAAGCGGGCATAGCCGTATGCCCGGATACTCCCGTCGAAAATGCGTTACCGTTACTCGATCGCTGCGATTTTGTGATAGTAATGGGAGTCAGACCGGGATTCAGCGGACAAAAATATATTCCCGAGACATCGTCCAGACTCCGCGCGTTTCGCAGTGCCGTGTCTGAGCGCGGGCTCATGACGGAAATCGAAATGGACGGGGGAGCAAACGAATCCAACGTCGACGAAATCGCGGGAGCCGGCGCAGACGTCATCGTATCCGGAAGTTGCGCGTTCAGTTCACCGACGCCGGAAAAAGTGCTGGCGATTTTCAAAAGCGCGGGGAACCGACGCAACCGTCAGGAATGAAAATGCGCGGCAAAGATACTGTGACGCCCGTAAAGCAAGCCATAAAAAATTTACGCGCATAAAACGCAACTGACCGTATACTGGCGCATGTCGGCATTTTGCATGCAGTCGAGCATTACCGTGCAAACGGGCGCGATTCACCACCTTTCATCCATCCGCATATAATCGGAATGGAGGAAACGACGATGCCCAGAATAATATGTATACGACTGCCTGTATTTCTGCGCCCGCTCGCGCGGCTTATCTGTCGGAAAAAACGGATAAAAGAGAACGAGAAATAACCGTGACAAACGTTCGTGTCAACATCGGCGCATAACGAATGAAAAAACGAAAACGACAAAAATCTGAAAACGCCGCAGGGTCAATGCCGACCGTGCGGCGTTCCTATTGTCGCGCCATCCGAAAGTTTTTCGTTTCAATCCGAAAAATTTATTATATATTTATGATACGGAATTATATAAATAATAATGATTGCATAAACGGAAACGGGGAAACGGGAACAAAGAAAAGACCGGCTTGCTCGCAGCTAAGCCGGTCGGTATCGGAAAAAGATACTGTCAATCCTCTTTGTTAAGCGTTCTCTTGCAACGGGTGCATACATAAACGCTTTTGACTTGTCCGTCTATACTCAGCTTCATCTTATGGACGTTAGCGCTGAAGGATCTGACGGTGTGGCGGTTGGAATGGCTGACGTTTTTTCCCGCCGATCTGCCCTTACCGCACAGTGCGCATACCTTGCTCATTTCTCTGTCTTCGCCTCCGTTTTCTTTTTACCGTAATACTATATCACCGACGGGAAATAAAAGCAAGTGATTTAAGCCGATTTTCCTATTTTGCAAAAAAAAATTCGGTAGGATGCAATCAAATTTCGGTAATGCAGACAAAATCTCTTGCATTTTATTCGACTTTGGAGTAAAATAGAAAAGTATTGCGGTCGGGCGAACCGTCATACGCTTTTGATGCGCCCGCTACGCAATGCGCTTAATACTGCAATCGTTCTGAAACTTGCAGCGCACATGCAAGACGGAGGATATATAAAATATGGCATTGAAAACCATCAACGGAGCGGCACTCAGGAAAATGGTCCTGAACGGCGCAAAGCTCCTTGACAATAATAAACAGCACGTAGACTCACTGAATGTTTTTCCCGTACCCGACGGAGATACGGGAACGAATATGTCGCTGACTCTCATATCGGCGGCGAAAGAAGTAACGGCATGTCCGAATAACAATATCGATTCTCTCTGCGCG
>CASEMM010000080.1 GCA_949289095.1 uncultured Eubacteriales bacterium
CGCTGTGACGCGCGCAAATGCGTTACCCCGACCGGCGGAATTGATTCGGAACAGTATATGCCGCGAGGGGTGCGAAAATTTGCGTAAGCAAATTATTCGCTTAGCCGAGGGCGCGCGCCTTATGCGCGCCCGAACGCCAACGCATTGCGCGCGCTGTGACGCGCGCAAATGCGTTACCCCGACCGGCGGAATTGATTCGGAACTGTATATGCCGCGAGGGGTGCGAAAATTTGCGTAAACGAAAACAGTCCCGGTATTCGCGCCGAAATGCCGCAGACAGGAGATATACGGGCAATATGCCGAATATAATAAATACGGTGCGCAGACAAAGACGCCTCCGGCGGGCGCATGCGCGTCGCGCTTGTCTGCAGGATGTTTTTGCGGAGCGTTCTATGCCCGCGAAAAAACGACGGTCACGTTGCCGCTGCCGAGCGCGTCAGCGAGTCCGTCGGGATCGGTTATTTTTCCAATACGCGTATAGGAATACGAAGTGTCGAAACTTTCGTAAAAGAGGACTATGCAGTCGTCGCCGTACAGCATGATGTCGCCGGCTTCTATCCGTCCCGGACGGTAAGGCGACACGGGCAGCGTGAAGTCCGCGTAAAAGTACTTTTCGTTGCCGTTCAGCTCGCGCATGCCGAGCGAGAGAGGGAGACGGGCGTACAGTTCGTCCGCAGCCTCGCCGCTTATCTCCGCACGGAAAACCACACCGTTCGCTTCGACCGTTATGTCCGCTGCTGTGTTCTCCGCGTCTCCGTAAGATTCTCCGCCGGGAGACGCGCCGCCTTTGCAGCCCGCCGCAAATGCCGCGCACGGCACGAGCAAAACAACGAGCATGAATATGAATATCCTATTCATATCTATATAATACACCGTTCCGCCCGGCATATCAAATACCTGTTTTGCATGATCCGTATGCGTTCGGAGCATGGAGGATCACTCATTGCATGCGTCGTACTGTCCGCTCGCCGCAACCGCGTGCGCGATATCGCAAAGCGCGTGTCTTATTTCCGCCGGCAGTTTTTTGTATTCCGAAAAGAAACGCGCTTCCTCCGGAGTCAGCCTTACAACGCACTCGCTGTCCGTGAAAAACTGCGCGAGCGTAACTCCCATCGTTTCGCACAGGATTTCAAGATTGTTTACCGACGGTACCGTCCCGCGGGAAAACGTATTTGCAAGCGTGGACTGATTGATTCCGGAAAGTTCGGCGAGCCGGTACACGCTCAGATTGCGTTCGAGCCGCATTCTGTTCAGTTTCCCTATAATGTCCGTCATATTGTATATACCCATGCCTATGATACAACATAATTTAACTATATTTGTAATATAATTGAGTTGACATTATAGTTTGATTTTGATATAATGCGTGTGTAATAAAGTTATACGATTTTGTCATTAGGCGGTACTGCCGAGGAAAATGCTCGCCTTACAGTGTCAAAAACTGATACATCAGCATAACCGCATTTCATATAATTATATATTTGCTGTAATTGATGCAAATGTTTGGTGAATGTAATGCTTATAGGGGGGGGGGTAGATATTGCCGATAAAACGCTGCGGCTTGTTCGCGGCGAGACTGTCTGAAAAGAAAGTTTCCGCATCGCCGCTGCGGCTAATCGGTTGCGCCGCATCCGTATGCGCGGGTTCGCCGCAAGACAACAAACGAATAAATCAATACCGTATCCAAGGAGGATAGATAGTATGGAAAAGAAAACCAACAGAAAGAAACTCGTTATCGGGCTTGCGGTCGCGCTTGCCGTCGCGGCACTGCTGTGCGTGTCCGGCATTACGCTCGCGCGTTACGTTTCGTCTGCCGGCGGCACGGCGAATACCGAAGTTGCGAAGTGGTCGGTGTCTTTCGGCAGCAATGAAACCGTGACGATATCGTTCGGCAACCTTTCTCCGTCCATGGAGGAGTATAGCGCTGACGGCGGCGTAAGGTCTAACGAGTCGGAGAAGAAACTTGCGCTGACCGTTACCAACAACGGGGAAGTGGATGCGGCAGTGAGCATTTCGGCGGGAACCGTTTCCGTAATAGAGCCGGCGTCGCCCGACTACGGTGTGACGGGTTACACTGAAAGCAGCACTGCGGATAACCCCACGCAGGAACAGGTAACCGGTCTGTTCTCGTTCGATCTCTATTACGATGCCGACGATATCGCTTGCACGGAACCCGCCAACGCCGTGGATAAGCTGACTCTGTCCGGCGAAGCGACGTCCGTTGTCGTAGCTGCGGGAAGCACGCTCAATCTTTATGCCGTCGTGACGTGGACTTCGGCGGATACCGAGCTTAAAAAAAACGCGGACGCGCTCGACACATGGGTGGGCGAGAACATAGAATCCGTGGGTCTTTCGCTTACGCTCTCTGCGGCGCAGGCGTCCGAAGCCGACGGCGGCGAGGCGTAACGCTCCGGATCCGGCGATGACGGAAGAAACAAACGAAAACAAAATCAACGCAGCCGGCGGAAGATCGGACGGGTTTTCGTTTTCGGCAGAGCGGAAAAGGACGGAGCGCGATTTCAGGCAGCGTCTTGCCTCTGCGGGTTATATTGCGCTCAGAAGATACGACGCGCTCAAAAACACGCTTATGAGTTACATGCGTGCGGACGGCGCGCGCATGCGGTCGCATATCTCGTCGTCCGGAGAAAGGTTTACCGTAGGGCGGACGACTATCGCCGCGGTAAGCGTTTCGGGAAAGACTCTCAAAGCGTATTTTGCGCTCGATCCGTCCGCATACAGCGAAAGCCGTTACCATCATAGGGATATGTCTGCCGTTGCGAAGCATTCGCGCTGTCCGATGATGGTGCGGCTGACGTCGGACAGACAGACGGCGCGCGCCGCTGAACTTGCGCGCGAAGCGGCGGAAAAAGCGGGACTCGTTTGCGACCCGACGTACGTTCCGCGCGACAATGCGGCGGATATCGTGCGCGGCAGCGCTTCTGCGGCGGGGCGGGCAGGGACCCGATCCTCTGCGGACGAAACGGCAGCCACAGTCGCTTTCCGCATTCCCGTTCACGCAGATCCTTCCGTGCGCGCTCCGCGCGGCGTTAGTCTGCCCGTGCGCGGAAAAGTAAGGGATGCGGGCGGCGCGGATGCCGGTACGGTGCGCGGTTCCGTATGGCACGACGGTCAGCGGAGACGAGGCGAATTCCGCAGGAGCGGAGGCGCGGTTCTGCTTTATGACGGAGAGCGCGCTTCGGGTTATATGGACTGCCACGGAAACGTGATGAACGAGCGCGGGGAATATCTGGCTACCGTAGCGCGTCGCAGAGTGTTCCCGATTGCGGTCGTCGTGCTTTTGCTCGCGGCGCTTGCGGCGGTCGCGGTGCTGCTCGGCACGTGTCCGCGTGAAGTTTCGCCTTATGCTCCCGTGCTGTTCGTTGCGGACGACGGAGCTTCGTGGGCGGAAACGGAAGAACTGCCGGTTTTCGAAAACGGCTCGACAGACGGCAAAATCGTGCCCGGTTCGAGCGGCTCGTATTCTTTCCGCTTCGTGAACAAAAACGCTCATACCGTGACGTACTCGCTGACGTTTTCCGAAGTCAATCCGTACGGGATAGACATGGCGTATCGCTTATTCCGCGACGGCGCGTGCGTTTCGGGAACCGACGGACCCGTAAACGCCGCGGAACTCGGAGTGTACGGACTTACGATCGAATCGGGATCGAGCACGTTGTTCGTCATAGAATGGACGTGGCGGCACAGCGACGAAACGGATACGGCTGCGGGCGAAAACGAAGCCGGGTATTCGCTCGGCATAACGCTCACCGGAGAAATACTGATATGAGCGTCGGAAAACGCGGCGTTCTCGGCACGGTCGGGCTCATCGTACGCATCGTGCTGTATGCGGCGCTTGCGCTGATTATCGTATACGACGTGTACATAGTCATTGCGCGGCTCGCGGGCAACGGAATGCCGACGGTGTTCGGCTTTGCGTTTGCGTCCGTGAAAACGGGCAGTATGAGTCCGGAAATAATGCCCGGTGACTTTATAGTCATCAGGTCGTGCGGGGAATACGCGCCGGGCGATATAATAACTTTTTACGACGAACCGAGCGGCAGTTACGTGACGCACCGCATAGTGATCGTAGGTGAGGACGGTTATACCACAAAAGGCGACGCCAATTCTTCTGCGGACATATATCCCGTTGCGGAAGAAGACGTTGTCGGAAAGGTGGTCGCCGTTGCGGGCGGACTGGGCGGATTCATGAGCTTCGTCCGAAGTCCGTTCGGACTGATGACGGCGCTCGGCGCAGGTATAGGCATATGGGCACTGTTCAGATTCATACCCGACATAATCCGTTGCGGAAAGCGCGGACGCGGGTGCGCTGCGGAAGACGCAGACGGGGAACGAACGGAAAAAGAGGGGGGAACGGACGCTGACTGCGGAAACGTGAGCGGCGGAAAAGGGGAAGAACGAAGGGAAAATGACGGCGGATGCGAAGAAACCATGACGGGAGGTCGGACGAAAACCGTTTCCTATGAGGAAGACAGGCAATAAGTCAAGCCGTAAAGGCATATACTTTTATCTCTGTGCGGCAGCGCTTGCGGGCATAATCCTTGCGGGGACGGTTCTCGCGCGTCTTGTCAGCGAAGGAGGAACACGCGGCAGCGCAGACATAAGCGCGCTTGCGTGTTCTTTTGAGATACTCGATATGTCGTCGCAGACGTTTTCCAACATCGATTACTGGCTGGAGTCGGACGGTTCGCAGAGCGCGGTGAATACTGCGCGCAGCGTGCGTTTCGTCATGCGCAATTATTCGTCGGACGGCGGTAAGACCGCCGGAACGGACGTTGCCGGTCATGTGCGTTTCTGCACGTCTTACGAATTTGCGGACGGACTCGCTCTGCAGCTCGTCGGCATAAACGACGACGGTTCTTATACGGCGCTTACTCCGCAGTACGTGCTTGCCGATCTGATATACGCGGAGGACGGCTCTTTTGCTTCCGGCAGCCGCGTTTTCGAAACGAGTTCTTCCGAAAATTACGAAGATCGGTACGACGGACTTCAGTCCGTTCCGGAAGAAACGGCGGATGTAACCGGCGGTTTTTCGGGCGGGCGCGGCGCGCATACCGGCAGCATCGACGTAAAGGGCAGGGAGAGCGGCGTCGAACTGACGCTGACTTCCGAAGTAAGACTTACCGAGTATTCCGTGGGCTTTATGCGCACGGAAGACCGCAGCGACGGAAATATCGAAATCGGAGACGGTTCGTCGTTCGCCGATATGCTTCCTCAGCTGTATATAGACTGCGAACGCGCGGAGTCGGTCTATACGATAGACATGACTCTGCCGGAAATGACGTTTACGGGCGACAGCGCCGACGAGCGCTCTTTCGTTCTTTACGTCACTTCCATAAAGCGGCTGGACGACGACGAGCTTATGTCGTCGTGGGGCGCGGAAAACGCCGTCGGCGGTTCGGCGTCGGATTGGGACGGACTGCTCGAAGAACCGCAGGCGGGAAGCGCCGCGGCGACGCTTTTCGGCGCGTCGGTGACCGGGTACCGGTTTGAATGCGAACTGCCCGTATGCGGCGCCGACGGACAGCCGACAGGAAAAACGGAAACGGTGCGTATAGAAAAGGAATACGATTATGTCGGCGGCGGTGCGGCTATATCTTTCGAACATATTGCCCCGCCTGCGGAGAACGCCGCGTCCGTCGCTCACGCGATAAACGATTTTTACGTGTTCGACGCGGATGCGGGAACTTATGTTCCGGCTTCCGCTCCGGCGGACGCTGCCGGCGCGCAGACTCTTTACGGAACGTGTTCCAACGGCGGTACGAGCGGGTATATGTATTTCGGCGGAGTGACGGATAATCCGTTTTACGCCGATTATTCCGCGGCGGAAAGCGGCGGAGAGCGCGATTACGCGGTTACCGAAGCGATAAGCAAGGGATTTTCCACTCAGCTTACCGCAGCGTTCATTCAGATTTCGGAGGCGGGCGGAAAATGAAAGAATGCGGTAGCAGACTCGGCAGATTCGTATTCGTGTTCCTGCTTGCCGTGCTGTGCGCGCTTGTGGGAATAATAGTCACGTACGCGCGTTATGAGGCGGAACGGGTTTCGGATTCCGGAATATACGGGAGCGATCTCGAATATCTGCTTGCCGATCAGGTGGAAGTGGATACCGTCGAGGAATTTATTGCCGCCGTGAAAAACGGATATTCCAATATAATAATTTCGGACTCGGTCGAAGATCCGCTCGTGATAACGTCGGGAGTGACGGATGTCGGTTCGGATCTCATACTCGATCTGAACGGACACGAATTGCAGCGCAATAACCGCGAACCCATGCTGAACATAATCGACGGCGTCCGCATGACGATAATAGATTCGGAGGGAGGCGGTTCGTTTTATAACCCGGTGGGCAGCGTTCTTGCCATAGGCGGAGGAACGCTTACCGTCGCTGCCGGCGAATATATCAGCGGTCCGAAAAAAACCGAATATTCGGACGCCGAGAACGGCGCGGGCGGCAGTCTCGGCGGCAGCGTCGTAACCACGCTGTACGCGCGCGTCGAAGGGGACGAATATGCCGGGACGTCCGGCGTGACGCTTCCCGTCGTCGTTCCGCACGTGACGCGCGACGAGTCGAGCGGCATAATCCACGTAAACGGCAACATGTATCTGTCGGAATCCCCTGACGAAACGTACGGCGGAGTCATAGCGAAGGATTCGTATCTGTATTACGTTATAGGCGACGAAGGAGTCGCGGATTCGCGCATTGCGTCGAACGGAAGCGCGGATTACGCGTATACTTACAACGTGCGCCGCACCGACGGAGCAGACGGTCTGCCGTCGTATGCCGTTACGGACGAAGAAGAGGACGGCGAAAGCGTATTTGCCGTAACGATATATGTGTACGGCAACGTAAAGGGAAGCGCGACGGGCGAAACGAATTATGCGACGGTGCAGATGAGCGCGGGGAACATGTACGCGCGCGGCGGCGATTACCGCTCGTATTTCGGCATATCGGAAACTTACGGGATATACGCGTCGGGCGGTTACATGTCGGTGGAAACGGGCAGTACGTTCGATTCTATTGAAAACGGCGTGTGCATATTCTGCGAGTATCCGTCCGACGGTACGGCGCGCGCGGATGAATATCTGCGTATATCCGGCGGAAGTTTTTCGTCGGATACGGGCGACACGCTGCGCGTAAGCGACGGTACGATGGTGGTGACCGGGGGCGAATTTTCAAAGGATACGTCGTCGTCCGCGGATCCGGCTTTCAGTTCCGTGATCATGGTAGACGGCGGGAATCTCGAGATCGCGTCGCCCGCCAAGGGGAACGTGAGAATAGAGGCGGTCGGTTCAAACGTCCGCGGTATATACGTCAGCGGCGGTACGGCGTCCGTCACCAATGCGGAAGTGACGCTCAACGGCGGAAAAGAGGACGGCGTGAGCTACAGCGCGCATACGTTCGGCATACTTTCCGAAGGCGGTTCGCTCGACCTCGGCGGCACCGTGAACGTGAGCGTCGAGGGCGAGTACTCTTCGGGAATTTACGCAAACGGCGGCAGCATAACGTATAACGGCGGCGGCTCGCTTAACGTGACAGCACTCATTCCCAATGAAATCCCGCTGCTTTCGACGACGGGCATAAGCGTGGAAAGCGGCAGTATTTCGCTGTGCGGGGACGTTTCCGTCGTTTCGGACGGGCTCGGAGTGACCGTGCGCGGCAGCGCGTCTGCAGAGGGCGGGCTGACGTATTCGGGAACGGGTGAATTCTCCGTGACGGCGAACCGCACTACGGCGATATACGTCAACGGCGGAAGCGCGGAATTCACGGGCGGCAGCGTGACGGTGAAGTCCGTCATAGACGGCGGCGCGTCGTGGGCGGACGCCGACGGCAATAAAACGAGTGCCCGTTACGACGGAATATGCGTCGAAGGCGGCAGTCTGAATGCGAAGGGCACTTATCTGGAAGTGCGTCATACCGGCATTGAAAACGACGGCTACGGAAACTACGACGATCTCGAAGTGAAGAGCTATGCCGTACGCGTAACTTCTTCGGCACAGTCGGGCGCCTATGTGAGTATCGTTCATGCGGATATAGAAAACACCGTGGGCGGCGGACTGTATGTGAGCGGCGGCGAGACGAGTATCGGATCCGAAAACGGCGATTTTACGACGACTGTTTCTGCGACGGGAAAGGAAGTATTTAAGGATGAAAACGGCAATATCGTATATTACGACCCGCTGACGGGCGGCGTGGGCGGCGGCAACGCATGGCATTTCGCCAAGAACGTGAAAGGCGGTCATGCCGTCGAAGTGGTGGGCGGTTCGCTGACCGTGTATTCCGGCAGTTATTCCGCAGCAATGGGCAACGGCATACTCGTGAACGGCGGGACAGCGACCGTGAACGGCGGTACGTTTATCGGAGCGGATTCGTATGCTCCGAATACGGAGGGCAGCGCGGCGGTTGCGGGACCGGCTGCGTCGTACGCTTTGAAAATGTACGGCGGGACTCTTACCGTGAACGGAGGAACGTTCGGTTCGACGGACTCGACAAAATCGAAAGGCAGCGGAGCGTTCATCATGGGATCGGAAAGCGGCGGCGATACAGCGACAATAACGGGCGGCAGTTTCAACGTGTGCGGAACCGCGGGCATATCCGTTTACAAAAATGCGGACATCGTTCTCGGAACGGCTGGCGATACGAAGAACGAGAACGAACTCGAGGTTTCGGGACAGTCCGCCGCGATAACGATAGAGTCCGGCGCAACGAACGCGGAAGTCACCGTGTACAGCGGCGATTACTATTGCAATTCTCCGGCCGACGATCACAACAGCGACGGCATATGGTACAACGAATCGTCGGCTTCGCTGTTTATATACGGCGGCAGATTCAGCGGTTCGTCTGCGACGTGGACGGGCGGCGGCGAGGGCAGATCCGGACTTTATTTCGAAACAGCGCCGGACGCCGGCAAAGTGAAGATAAACGGCGGCAGTTTCTACGGCGACGATGCGGTAACCGAAACTTCATGGTGGGGAAGCAGCGTATATGTGCGCGGCGGAGCGATAGGCGTGAACGGAAGCGCGCGAATATATTCCGGTTACGACGGCGTAGAAATAAACGTTACGGATATCATCGACGGCAACACGGATATCATCGACGGCAACATGGACGTAGTGGAAAGGCGCGATACGCTGCACGAATATCTGTCGAAGTATACAGCTATTATCGTTACTCAGGGCGCATAGACGGCAAAAAGCGGATGCACGGCGCATCCGCTTTTTGCCGCGTGCGTATAAAAATCGCAATGTCATGGAGTAAAAAACGCAATGGACAGATATTGCGGAATGTAGTATAATAAAATACAGTGATGAAACGGATGCGGCGCAGGCACATATGTCTGCGCTTTTAGTTCACGCCGTTTTATTCCGAGTTTACGACACACATATTGACACTTGCCGCTGCGTGAGGATATACTGAACAGGATACCCGCAGGTTGTCTTGCGGAAAAATACAGGAGGTCAGGAATGATGGCGAAGGGATTGAAGAGATTATCGGCGATTGCGCTTGTATGCTTGCTCGTATCGGCGCTTTGCGCCGTGTTTGCGGCGTGCGGCGATGACGGACAGCCCGTCGGAGAACGAACTGTGGCGTCTGTCGCCATAAGCAAACGGCCGGCGAAAGTCGTGTACGACGAGGGAGATACTTTCGACCCGTCGGGCATGGAACTTTCCGTGCGCTATGAGGGCGAAGATACCGCGGCGGAGATCGTGACGGAAGGTTTTACCGTGGACAAGACGGGTCCGCTCGCTCCCGACGACACGAAAGTGACGGTGACTTACGGCGGAAAGACCGCGGTCCTCAATATAACCGTAAACGCAAACACGGCGACGCTGGAAATCACGCAATTGCCCGACAAGCTGGATTATACGACGGACAGCGATATCGATCTTACGGGTATATCCGTGAAAGCGTCGTACTCTTCCGGTAAGACGGAAACGCTCGGCGCGGACGATCTCGAAGTCGCTCTGTCGGGCGACGTGGTGACCGTATCTTATAATGGCGGCAGCGCGGCGTATACGGTAAAGACCGGAGTGCAGACGAATAACGTCATCGGCGGGCAGGAGTGGTACAGCTCGACGAACGAGAAAAGCCTGTTCGGAACGTGGGATAACGCAGCCGACGAAGAATCTTCGCGCAAAAATCTTCCGGCTGTAAGCGGCGGCAGCGTGACGTTTACCGGCAGCACATGGGCGCGCCTGCTTATGTTCCGCGTCAAATATACAATGGACGGCGAACAGAAAGAGGATACCAATGTCGCCGCCAAGGTGGACGATACGGTGGACGGGCAGTCCTTCGGATATACTTTCGACGTAAATGCGGACGGTGAGTTCGGAATGGGACTGCTTATGGTGAGCAAGGCGCTCGGAACGCTCACAAGCGCCAATCAGTCGCAGATGGGCTTAATGCTCAGATTCGACGGCTCGAAACTCGAACTTGCGAGCGCGGCGGGCGGCGGCACGGACGTGACGCTGTGCGAGGCGCAGACGACTTTCACGAGCGGCGAAAACAACCGCATAGACGTCGTGCTTTCGCGCAGCGATCACAGGGTGACGCTTAAACTCTATGTCAACGACGTGCGCGTGTATTTCAACGACGTCAATATGTCCGCTCATTCCGAAGCGGCGCTGATGAACGGCGATTTCACGTTTATGGCGGGCAGAATGGATACGAACGCCGCGGGGTACCCCAACTACGGCGACAGACTGGGCATTTATCCGGCGGACGGTACGACGGTAGTACTTTCGAATCACGAGGATGAATAAAGGAGAAACGCATAAATGATATCCGGTAAGAGAAAATTTTCCCTTAAAGTAACGGCTTTGCTGCTTGCCGCAGTGCTTGTCATCGCGTGCACGATAGGAGCGTCGGCTTGCGGCGAAGAACAGCCGGCGGACAGAATCGTAAGGGAGAGCGAAACGGCGTTCGGCAGCAGGACGCAGGTCGTCGAATCCGCGGAGCCGACGGGCGACACGACGATAAAACTCAGACGCGGCCGCGACGTGATAAGCAGCGGAAACGGCAGCGCGGCATATACGGGCGCGCTGGAAAGCGGCGACATAATCGAAGTGACGTGCGACCG
>CASEMM010000081.1 GCA_949289095.1 uncultured Eubacteriales bacterium
ACCATCATACTTATTACTTTTATTTAACAGATAACAATCTTCATTGTCACTAAAATATCCTTTCTTAATATACTCTATACACTTGCAGACATTCTTCATATATTTGTCTATCGAATTATCCGTAATAAACTGCAAACACTGATTTAACAATATGTTATCATCTGATTTGCCAGTTATAATTAACTGCGTATTATTGTATTTAATACAGGATTTTATCTTTACCTTTGGAACAATTATTATTGGATTTTTCAACTTAGAAGATGAAAAGTATTCCAATAATTTATCTTTGTCGTTACCTATTTTATATGCAAACAACACAGGAACGGCTTCAATTGTTTTAATACGCTCACCATTTTTTCCATCAGATTCAACTACTGCGAAATATGCAACTTTTAATGACTTATACCCACCGTATTTTGAATAATCCATAAGTGATGTCGATTCTTTACGGGGCGCACCTATGCCTTTTTCAGATGCTGAATAAACTGTTTCGTCATAAAACTTGCCCTTGCCCACATAACTGTATTGTGTCACGCACATGCTCGGTCTGGACATAAACTTTTTGACTATCGCCAATGATTTTTCGTTATCCCATGCGCCGGGTATGCTGTAAGTGAACAGTCTCTTTTCCGCATTGACGCTGATAGGCTTACCGCGCTTTTTATCCATATACAGCGACTTAAAGCGCTCGTCGTATACGTTGCCGACGACTATATTGAGATACGCGTCGCGGGCATGGTGCAAGTCATTCGTTTCGCGGCACTTTACAAAACCGTACGTCTTACGGAAATCGGACACATTAGACGCCTTACTGTAACAAACGACTTTTTCCCTGCCGTCTGTTTCGTATTTGCGTTTAAGCAGTTCCGCCACTGCTTTTACCGCCTGCCCCGTAAAGACAATCTGCCTGTTTATGAATTCTTCAAGCTCATCCTGCGAAAGCTCCGCCGTGCGTATCAGCCGATCATACTTTTTGTCGCTGATAAGTTCCTTTTCTTTCAGCAGTTTCCAGAGCGCGACCGCTTTGGACGGACGGCACGAGTCCGGCACGGGGTATGTGTCCTTTTTCTTGAATCTGTTGATTTCGCTTTTAACGAGTACTTTATTATCAAGGCTGTCGTCTTTCGTAAGCGAACGGGGAATTATGTGGTCTATGTCGTACTGATCGGTCATAAGTGCGCCCGGATCTATCTGTTCGCCGGTATACATACACTTCCCGAGCTGACGATAATAGAGATAAAGCCTTTCCTGCCGCAGCTTGAAATCGGTCTCTTCGGAAAGCCGCTCCTTAAGGTATCCGATATCTTCGCTGTTTATATTATCGTAAAGCCCGAGGAGCTGCTCTTTTCTGCTCTTTGTCCGCTCCCCTTTCTTTTTGTCGTCGTTCGTCCTCGTCACTTCGACAAACACTTTATCCGGCTTCCTGCCAAGCGCCTCCGTATATTCGTCGCACATTATAAGCGCCTGCCATATGCCGCGGCGCACCGCCGGCGACACATAGAGTTCCTCGACGTCCTCATAAGTAACGTCGCTGCCGCGCCCTTCGTTTTCGGCGTCTATGTTTTTTCTGAACGTATATTCGTCCGACCAGAGTATCTCGTTAAAATTTTTGTTCGTCTTATAAAGCTCGCCGAGTATGGTATAGATTTCTCCCGTATTCTCGTTCATACCGCCGGATACTTCGCAAAGCAGTTCTTCGGACAGCCTGCCGAAATCCTTGAAATTAAGACCTTTAAGCGCCTTTATGTTGTTTTGTACTTCGGGTATGTCGCCGTACTTTCCGATAATCAGATTTTCGACTATGTTTTTATCCGTATTGAGCGTATGCCACAGCACGATATCCTCGCAAAGTCTGTCATTGCGGTCCACGATATCTCCGAGTATGTTTTTGAGCGTAACATATGTGCTCATAGACACTTTTATTTCCCCGTCGCCGCACTCTATAACGGTATTTTTCTTTTCGCTTTCGGATATGTATCCCTTTTCCGCAAGATAGTCCATGATGCGTTTAACGGTAACGCGCTTGTATTTCAGAAACAAATCGTTAAAAATGCCCTGTTTAACATCGACGGAAATCGGTTTATCGTTTATCCGCATTTTGTTTATCTGATTGAGAGTATCGTATTTCTGATATATAACCGAGCATTTCGGAAGTACGTCCTTTCCGTGCAGGAACGAACACTTATTAGTCATGCGGCGCATGAACTTCTCATTGCTCGCCGCTTTATCCACTTTTTCTTCGAAATTCCACGGAGTTATCCTGCCCGCCGCTTTCCTTACCATCCAGCTGTTACCGCCATTATCCTCATGATAGGTATTGAGCGGACCGACATAGTACGGAATACGGAAACGAAGCACGGACTTTATCTTATGCGAAAGCGTGCAACCGTCGCTTTCTTCGAGAAACTGCGGAAAGTCGCGTTCCGCATTTCGGAGAATGGCGTCAAGTTCAGACTCATTCACCTGATAGGGGAACACTCCGTTATCCGCATTCAGCTGCCGGGGCATAAAGTTTTCGCTGCCTATGTCTTCCAATATTTCATCCACTGCGGCAGTGTTGCCGAGTTCGTCCCTGTGCGTTTCGAGCAGTTTCTTTATATACTTATAAAAGACTGCCGGATCAACGCAGCGTTTGCACTTGCTCTTTTTATCCGCGCGCACTTTTGTATATCCGACATAAGCGACGTAATTATCGTTGCTCCCGATTATATCGCGGAACACTTCGTTATACAGCTGCTTGTCCGCACGCAGCAATTTTTTGAGCTTTGCCAGATCGGATGCGTGCTTATCGTATATGCTCACCATAGCATCCGATATATATTCGTAACCGCCGAGCACGTTTTCGAACGTTATGTAATTATATACGGCGCGCAAACGCGAAAGCAGTTCGAATTCCTCATCGGAAAATGTCTGAGCGTATGCGTCGAACACCGCGTCTTCGAGTTTTTTGAAACATATTGATTTAATGTCTTCGTAATCTCCCTCGCCGAAAAGTTTTTCCGTATTTGCGGTTCCGCCGACCATCAGCTTTATCATCTCTTTTTGCCGTGCGGTCACGTTTCCGAAAATCTCGAGACACTTTTTGCTCTTATACGATACACCGCGCTTTTCCAGCGCTTCACGCTTGAAATCTTCGAGTTTGCTCTCATCGAAACATTCGCCTGCATCATCGTAAAGATCCATTATCGCATTGTTCAACGCTTTGAATATCTCGTTTATATCGCGTATTGCCGAAAGCTCCTGCCCCTCGAACAGGAAATTGCCGCGATACTTCAATATGTGGTGCATCGCGATATAATACAGACGTATGTCCTTTTTTGCCGTTCCCTTTATGAGCGCGCTGCGAAGATGATAAATCGTCGGATAGTCACGATAGAAATCCGCATCGGTGTAATCGTCATCGGCGAATATAACATATTTGGAATCCGTTCCGCGCTTGTCCTCCGCAAAATACGGACTGTTATTAAGCCTTATAAAAAACTTGTCGTCCCTTTCCGCCATAACGGGTGCAAGCAATTCCTGCAAAAGTTCTATGCGTCTGCGGCGGCGCATAAGCCTGCGGCGCATCGTGCGCTTCATGCGCCTTTCGCTTGCCGGCAGCGCTTCGTCGAACAGCCTTACAGCCCAAAGATCCTTGCCTTTCGCCCGCAGGATATTATAGTTCTCATCCGTACATGCGATACCTACCGAATTGGTGCCGATATCCAGTCCCAGATAAAATTTTTCCATTTTCTCCTCCTTTGTGTTGACAAACGTCGAAAAGTGTGATATTATAACGGTACAGAATAATAAAGCGAGTTCAAATAAAAATTTATTCTGATCACTTTTCGCAGTTGCGATCGAAATGCTTCCCTTTGGCGGGAAGCATTTTTCGTTTTCCGCCCGTTATCCGATTTATATTTCAAATATTATAACATATAATGAAATTTAATGCAAGTATACTGCCGAAAAATCAATTGATCATATGAAATCATACGCCTATTACAGCTTTATCGCATAAATACGTCGCTCTCCGAGCGCACATACGCGCATATCTGCGTCTGCAAACCCCGATACAGTTTCTGACGCATCTTTCAAAGCTAAGATTCGCTTTTTTACCGAGCTCCGCTTCGCGGTCTATCATAAAAGTTTTGACCGGAACAGACGACGGCGCCCTATGATCGCTGATACGCAGGGTAACCCCGCACACCCGATCTCCGAACTGTATGACATAAAATTTAACGTATACGGAACAGGAATTTTCAACATTGCTTCGTTTTACGCAATACGCAATTCCTTCGGTCGGTTTTATAATACCGTTCAATCTCGACCGAAGAAAATCAGTACCACACAATTCTATTTGTTTTCTCATTATCGTTTCCTCCTTTGCCGCAGGCTGTATGTGTTTTTTATAATTATCTCATTGCAATGCGGACAACTGTATGTCCGCAAATAAAAGATTTCCGATTTTTTTTGAGTATGTTAAAAGGCGGCATTCCGCCGCCGGAAACCGCAGACGAAAGACAGATATCCGCGATCGGAAATTATTCCTTATCGACGTTGCGTTCCATCACATGCACTTTGCGCAGACGGCGTCGGCAATGCGCATACCGTCGCAGGCGCTGCTCGTGATACCGCCGCTGTAACCCGCGCCCTCGCCGCACGGATAGATATTGTCCGTGCCGAGCGCGGCGAAATTATCCCCGCGAAGAACGCGCACGGGAGAAGAAAAACGCGTTTCGGGCGCGGTCAGCAGAGCATGAGGATTGTCGAAGCCGCGTATGCGCTTCGCAATGTCACGTATTCCCGCTTGCAGAGAACATACGACGTAATCGGGCAGCAAACAGCCGAGCGGCGCGAACTTAACGCCGCGCGCGTATGTGGGAAGCACTTCCCCGCAGTCCGCAGCCGCGCTCTTTCCGCGGACCGCCGCACCGTTCTTTTCACCGACGGTACGGACACATGTCACGTCCGCGTATTCGGGAAGATCGCATTTTTCCGCCGGCGGCACGAATACGTGCGAACGCGGCTCATACGGATCGCGCAGAAAATCCCCGACCGTCATTGCGGGTGCGGAATACCCGCCAGTCATTTCGTATGCCGCCCGTTCGATACGCCTCTGATACTCGGCTCCGGCAAGAGGATCGTCCGAACCGAAATCGGCGCGCGTGACCTGCGCGAGCAGTGCGGCGTTGGCATTCCCGCCTCCGCGCGCATGCAGGCTCATGCCGTTCGTGACGACAGTTCCGCGTTCGCTCTGCGCGGGCACGACGAACCCTCCCGGGCACATGCAGAACGTAAAGACCTTGCGCTCGCCGGCATCCGACACCGCCTTATAATCCGCGGGCGGCAGATACTTCGCAAACGCGCCGTACTGCGCCTCGTCTATATCCCGCTGCAAATGTTCTATTCTCACGCCGACCGCAAAATCGCGGCTTTCCATGGCGTATCCCCGCGCGCGCAGCACGGCGAACGTATCACGCGCCGAATGCCCGACGGCGAGCACCGCGTCGTCGAAATATTCGGAATAAGCGCCGTTTTCTCCGGTCAGCACGGCTTCGACGCCGCCCGTTCGCCGCACGAAATCGTCCAGCCGCGTGCGGAAGCGCGCTTCTCCCCCGCATGAAATTATATGGCTGCGCATATTTTTTACTACGCCGCGAAGTACGTCGCTGCCTATGTGCGGCTTGTTCAGATAAAGCGTTTCCGCAGGCGCGCCGAAGCGCACGAAAGTACGGTATACTTCCGCGACATAGCCGTTATGCGTGTTGGTATTGAGTTTTCCGTCCGAAAACGTGCCCGCGCCGCCCTCTCCGAACTGCACGTTGGACTCCTCGTCAAGCTCTCCCCCGCCGAAGAACGCCCCGACGTCGCGCGCGCGTCCGTCAACGTCCGCACCGCGCTCTATGAGAACGGGGCGCAGTCCCCTGTCCGCAAGGCGCACCGCGCAGAACATCCCCGCGGGGCCGCTGCCGACTACGAGCACCTTGCGCTGCCTTGCGACGCGTTCGGGAACGGGCGGATCGGGCGGGAGCGAATCGCCGTATTCGAACGTGCACACGACGCGCACGTCGCTCTTATTCCGCGCGTCCACGGATTTTTTAAGTATGCGGAAATGCGCGGGCGCGCAGCCGAGGTCGCGCCGCGCCGCATTCATAAGTTCTCCCTCGTCGTATGGCGGACGAAGCGACAGCGTCATTCTGCGTATCACTTTTTCATCTCCCCGAGCAGACTCTCCGCGACGCGCTTTGCGCTGGACCACGCCCACTGAAGATTAAATCCGCCGCACTCGCCGTCGACGTCCAGTATCTCTCCCGCAAAGTACAGTCCGTGTACCAGTCTGCTTTCCAGTCCGTCTGTGACTTCCGAAAGCGGCACGCCGCCCCGCGTAACCTGCGCGTTTTCAAAGCCTGCGCTTCCCGTTATTTTAAGCGCAAAATGTTTGACCGTGCGCGCTATATTCTCCGCGCCGCCTTCTGCCGAACGCATTATAGCGCGTCCCAAAGAATTATTGAGAGTAAGCGACAGCAGTTCGCTGCGCTCCGTACCGTTCTCCTCTTTACGGCGCACGGAAGCGGCGATCTCGCTTTCGGAAAAGCCGGGCAGGAATGAGAGTTCGAGCGTGCAGCCGCGCCGTCCGGCGACAAACGGAGATATGTAATACACCGCGCTGCCTCCGACGAGACCGTCGCCGAATATGACCTCGCCCTCCGCTTCCGCGAGTTTCTCATCGCCGTCATACGCGCGCGCCACGCAGTCGGCGCGCACTCCGCGCAGCGTCCTTATACGCGTATCGTCCGTTTTAAGCTGCACAAGCGACGGATACAGTCCGGTCACCGTGTGTCCCATACCGAGCGCGAGCGAGTATGCGCTGCCGTCCGTGCCGAATCTGCCGCCCGCTTTTCCGCCCGTACAAAGCGCGACGCGACGCGCGCGGAATATGCCCTTGTCCGTACCCACGTCGAAGCCGCGCCCGAGAGAGGTTATACGCGTATCCGTCAGAATATCCGCGCAAGCCGCCGCCTTGCGGCGCAGGCAGTCCGTCAGCGCGGACGCCTGCCGCCCCGCGGGGTACATGCGCCCGCGGGAGTCTGTTGTCAGCAGCCCGTCGAATATGCCGAGTACGGAGTGCGGATCGTCGCCGAGTACGGACGATATAACGCACCTGTCGCCGAAGTAGCGTTCCGCGCGTACGTCCGCGTTGGAAAGGTTGCCCTGCCCTCCGCCCGTCGCCGACAGCTTTCTCCCCACGCGCGGTCCACGTTCAATGACAGCGGTTTTCAAAGATCCGCCGAGCGCAGCCGCAAGATAAAGCCCTGACGCGCCGCCGCCCGCGATTATCACGTCGTATTCATTCATGTGCTCATTATATCATTTGCCGCGGCTCTAATCAAGGATTTTCATCCACTCCGCGCGCCACGACGAACCATCTGCGCGTTTCCGTTTCGAAGTAGAGCCGTTTGAGCCTGCCGAGGATCTCGCAATCGTATCGCAGCGGAAACAGCGTCCCGCCCGCCGCGGGCACGATCTCTCCCCTGCCGCAGCGCGATATGTCGAACCGTCTGCCGTCCGTCCACAAAACGGCAAGCGGCATCATCAGCCCGTCGGCACCGAAGCGCACGACCGTTCCGACGTATGTCTTGCGTGCGTTTTCCATGACCTCATACTGCCCCGCGAGTGCATAATTATACGCACGAACGCATAATGTGCGCATTTTTATATTTTTTTCGCAAAATGCGTCTCACTTATTTGATATTTGCGAGGGTATTTGCTATAATTATTTCCGGTCGGTGCGTTAGTGTGCCGACATGATATTCCCTTTATTCGCAAATCTATTTATTTCGGAGGAAATAAAGTATGTTCAAGAACGAGTATATCGCGTCCGTATACGAGACGGTATGCAAGAGAAATCCCAACGAGCCCGAATTTCTTCAGGCAGTGAGAGAAGTGCTCGAATCCCTCGAACCCGTCGCGGCAAAACGCCCCGACCTCGTGGAAGCGGGCGTTTTCGAAAGAATCGTCGAACCCGAGAGATTTATTCAGTTCAGAGTCAGCTGGGTGGACGACAAGGGCAAGGTGCAGGTAAACCGCGGTTTCCGCGTTCAGTTCAATTCCGCGATCGGACCTTACAAGGGCGGTCTCAGATTCCACCCCACCGTAACCGCTTCGGTCATCAAGTTCCTCGGCTTCGAGCAGATCTTCAAAAACAGCCTTACCACCCTTCCCATGGGCGGCGGTAAAGGCGGCAGCGATTTCGACCCGAAGGGCAAGAGCGACAACGAGATCATGCGCTTCTGCCAGTCGTTCATGACCGAACTCTCAAAGCACATCGGCGCGGATACGGACGTTCCCGCGGGCGACATCGGCGTCGGCGGCAGAGAGATAGGCTATCTCTTCGGTCAGTACAAGAGACTGCGCAACGAATTCGTGGGAGTACTCACCGGCAAGGGACTTACCTACGGCGGCTCGCTCGTCAGAACGGAAGCGACCGGCTACGGCCTCTGCTACTTCACGCAGGAAATGCTCAAAACCGCGGGTACGGATTTCAGCGGCAAGAAAGTCGTTATCTCCGGATCGGGCAACGTCGCCATCTACGCCACCGAAAAGGCACAGCAGCTGGGCGCAACGGTCATCGCGCTCTCTGATTCCAACGGCTACATTGTCGACGAAAACGGCATAAACCTCGACGTCGTCAAGCAGATAAAGGAAGTCGAAAGAAAGAGAATCAGGGAATACGCGGACAGAGTCAAGGGCGCGAAATACGTCGAAGGCTGCCGCGGCATATGGTCCGTTCCCTGCGACATCGCTCTCCCCTGCGCGACGCAGAACGAGCTTGACGGCGACAGCGCAAAGCTGCTCATCAAGAACGGCTGCAAGTTCGTCGCAGAGGGCGCGAACATGCCTTCCACACCCGAAGCCATCGAGGAATTCCTCAAAGCGGGCATCGCGTTCGGTCCTGCCAAGGCGGCAAACGCGGGCGGCGTCGCCACGAGCGGTCTGGAAATGTGCCAGAACTCCGCGCGTCTGTCCTGGACGTTCGAAGAAGTGGACGGCAAGCTGCACGAGATCATGAAGAGCATCTATAAGGCGGCTTACGACGCTTCCGCGGAATACGGTCATCCCGGCAACCTCGTCATGGGCGCGAACATCGCGGGCTTCCTGAAAGTCGCGGACGCCATGAAGGCGCAGGGCATCGCGTACTGATCGGTGCGAAACCGCATCCGAATAAAGCCGGACGCTTCTGACGGATGCGCAATACACAGACGAGACAAAGGGACTTTCCCGATCGGGCAAGTCCCTTCTTTTATGCCTTACGCTCCTCACTGCACAATGCGGCGCTCTTCCCCGCCGCTCGTCACGGAAAACAAAACGCTGCCGAAAACGAAAACGGAGGACAAAAGCTGCCGCCCCGCGCCGTTCAGGCGCGGGGCGGCAGCTTCATTCATCGGACATATTCAGGGGCGCAGCAAATCACAGACTCTCTGCGAATATCTTTCTCACGTCGTCTTCCGTCAGAACTTTATACCCGCCCTGCATTATAAGCGTGGATTTCACGAGTCCGTCTATCATATCGGCATTGGCTCCGAGGTCGGTAATGTTCATGACGAGTCCTATCTCGCGCATCCAGTTTTCCATGGCGTCCAGCCCTTCGCGCGCGATCTGCTCGTCCGTCTTGCCGGCGCAGTCCACATCCCATACGTTATGAGCGAAACGCACGAATTTTTTAAGTCCGTAGGGCATTATGAGCCTGTAATACGGCAGCGATACCGCGGCAAGCGTCATGCCGTGCGTCGCGTCCGTATGCGCTCCCACCGCCTGACCGAGCATATGCACTTCCCAGTCGGTCGTCTTGCCCTTGGCGACGAGCGTATTGAGCGCCCACGTCGCGGTCCACATGATATTGCTGCGCGCCTCATAATCCTCGGGATTTCTGACGGCGATGCGCGAACTGTGAACGACGGAGCGCATAAGCCCCTCGGAGATATAGTCGCTCGTGTTGTCGTCGTCGCCGGAGAAGTATTGCTCGCAGATGTGATTGAATATATCGTATATTCCGGACACCATCTGATACTTCGGCAGCGTGAACGTAAATTCGGGATCGAGCACGGAGAACTTCGGAAACACCTCCTCCCCGAACACATGCCCCACTTTCATCTTTTCGGCATGGTTGGTTATGACCGAGCCTCCGTTCATCTCGCTGCCCGTCCCAACCATGGTGAGCACGCAGCCGACGGGAATTATCCGGCAATCGGGTTCTTCCCAGCGCACGAAATACTTGTCCCACGGATCTTCGTCGCAGTTGACGGATATGGAAACGGCTTTCGCGTAGTCGCACACCGAGCCCCCTCCGACGGCGAGTATGAAATCCGCTTTCGCCGCTCTCGCGCGCTGTATGCCCTCGCGCAGTTTTTCCACCGTCGGATTAGGCATGACGCCCGCGTCCTCGGCTATATTTTTCCCGCACTTTCTGAGCACGTCAACGACCTTATCGTATATTCCGTTCTTTTTGATCGAGCCTCCTCCGTATACAAGCAGCACGTTTCTGCCGTATTTTTCAAGCTCGCTCCCGAGATTATCGAGCGCGTTCTTTCCGAAGTACAGCTTTGTCGGATTGCAATAAGTGAAATTTCCTAACATAAACACTCTCCTTATTCCTGTATATTCGCTCCGGACGCCGCAGACGGATACGATTCTGCCGCAGCCGAAAACAACTGTCCTCACGCGTCCTTTACCGAAATTATATTCCGAAATACGGTAAAAGTCAAATGCCTTCGTCGCATAGCAAAGCATAGCGGCAGCGCATTGAACGTCACACCCTGCCGCAAAACTTAATACAAAACGGCATGCATCTTTCATCGCGCAAAAAGCGCGTTCGGCTTCAAAATGCCGGACGCGCTTTCAACCATGGTTTATATGCCGCGTTACGATACGACCGGTTCGTAAGTCACCGTGCCGTCCGCATTTTCAACCACGCGGATGAGATAGCTCTTAACGTCATTTCCGCTCCTCACGCGCAGACGGATATATTCGCCGCCGTGCCCGCGTTCGCGTTCGAAGTAGAATGTATTCGTCACGCCGCCGCTCACGGTCACCATTTTAAGCTCCGTCTCGCCGTCCTCCTCTTCATAGGAGAACGTGCTGCGCTCGGTCACCCTGCCGTTCTCGACGAGCGAATAGCTGTATTCCTGCTCATACTCGCTTTCGTCTCTCTCCGTTTCGGACTCATAGCCCTGTTCCACGAGAAGGTACATGTTTTCGCCGAGCGTGACGCGGAACTCCGTTTCGCTCTCTTCTTCGCCCTCTTCACTCTCGAAGTTGCGCTCGCCGCGTATCGCGTAGTCCGCACCGTCCACGACGAGCACGCCCTCTATCGCGTATTCCTCTTCGATCTCTCCGAAATCCCTGTCATCGTCGTCATCGGGGATAAGGATTTCGTTATAATACATGACGTATTGCAGGCTGTTACCGCTTATGTCCCTGTATGTCACGGTGGTCTTTACGGAATACTCTTCGCGATCGGATTCCTCCTCGGTCATCGTGAATCCGCCGTCCGAGAGCAGCCCGTCCACAAGCGTCATATATTCCTCTATTTCCGCAATGACAGGATCCGTCTCCGCGCCCGCGTCCGTGCCGCCGACCGACGCAGACGACGTCGTCACGCTTATGCCCTTGGCGGATGCGAGCGCAGCCGCCTCGCCGCCGCCCGCCGCCGAAATGAGCATGCCCGCGGATGCCGCGCTGAATCCGTATACGGCTTCCGCCGTGTTCAGACTGCCGAACTTGCCGCCGCTCACCGTCGAATCCGCGCCGCACGCCGTCATCATCGCAACGGGTACGGCTATCATTGCCGCTATCGCCGCAACAGCGGCTATCTTTCCAATCTTTGTCAGTACTTTCATCTTTTCTTTCCTCCGTTTTTCGGTTGTCCGCACGCGGGCTCCGGATCACCCTCGTGCACCTATATAACAACCGCCGCAGTCATTTTGTTGGAAAAACAAAAAAATTTTCATTAATTTTTCCGCATCGCAACGAACGTATGTCTGCGGCGGCGCTTCCGCCCTACCATCTGCGCTTGACGGAATACGCTTTTTCTGATATATTTATAATATATAAAAAATTTTTCCGTAAATTTTGCGGAATCGCCGACAAAACGGGCAATTCGTTTTGTTAATATAAAGGACGGAGATGCAGGATAAACTCGAAAAACACGTTGCGCGGCTCAAACACGGAGACATGAGCGCATTCGATTACGTCTACGAACGCACAAACAAAACGGTGTATTTTACCGCACTTTACATAGTACGCGACAAAATGCACGCCGAAGACGTATTGCAGGAAACTTATGTCCGCGCATTGTCCGTGCTTGCACAGTACCGCGACGGTACGAACTTCACTGCATGGCTGCGCACGATAGGCAGATCGCTTGCGCTCAATCATCTGAAAAAGTCCGCACGCGAAGTGCCCACGGATTTTGAGGCGGAAGCATATAAATACGGCACGTCCGAAACGGAACTGCCCGTCATATTCGATACGGCATCGAAAATCCTCAATGAAGAGGAATATGAGATAATCATGCTGTGCCACGTTGCCGGATACAAGCGCAGGGAGGTTGCCGAAATGCTCGGCATGCCCGTCAGCACGGTGACGTGGAAAAACAACGAAGCGCTCGGGAAGCTGAAAAGGCATCTCGAAAAGGAGGGAACGAGATGAAAAACGCGGATATCAAAAAAATGCTCGCGGACGGCAGGAACTCAGTCATGCCCGACCGCGAAATAAAAAACCGGATAAAAAACGAACTCGGCATCGCCGACGCTCCTTCCTCTTCCCTTGCTTATGCGCACGGCGGCACGAAAACGGGCGGAGGGCGCAAAAAAGCGTGGATCATAGCGGCGGCGGCAGCCGTCACCGCAGCGATCGTACTCTGCACGGTCATTCCCCTTTCGCTGCGCGGCGGCGGACCGGCGGGAACGCTTCCGCCCGCGAATAAATTCTCTCAGATAACGGACGCCGAATCCTTCTACGCATACGGAGCCGCATCCGTAGGCGCGCTGCTCTCTGATGCCGGAACTGCGGCAACTTCCCTCTCGGTGCGCACGAGCGCAGCGGTAACCGACGGCGGAAATGCCGTGACGGGAACGGCAAGCGGAGCGGAAAGCGCAGCCGCAGAGACGGCGAACCGCTATATGGCGCTCGTCGAAAGTCTGCTCGGATCGGGAGAGATAACCGAAACGGTCACGCAAGGCACGGGTGAATACGAATATGCGATGACTGTGTCGTATACCGATCTGCTCGGCGCAAAGATAGAATACACGATGAATTACGACAGAACTCCGCTCGGATACGAATCGGAAGACGGCGAAACCGAAGAGGAATACGCAATCGACGGCGAACTCGTCATCGGTGCGGATGTCTATCCGGTCACGGGTATTTACGAAACGGAAACGGAAGACGACGAAACAAGCAGTACAATGGAATTCCGCGCATACACGAGCGCCGACCGCAGTTCATATATCTCCGTCGAGCACGAAACGGAAAGCGAAACGGAGAACGGAGAAAACGAAACCGAAACGGAATACGTCTATACCGTCGTCGAAAACGGCGAGCGCGTCGAACAGACGCACGTCGGATACGAATCGGAAAACGGCGAACTCGAACTTGAAATGCGCGTCGTCGGAAGGGACGGACGCGAAGATACTCTTCTATTCTCGGACGAAACGGAGGACGGAGAACGCGTGCTCAGCGTTCGCGGCGACATAAACGGAGAACGCGTTTCCTTCCGCATATACGTCCGTAACGGCGAATATCACTATGTCTTTGCCGACGGCGAAGAGGATTTCGACAGATAAGCGCGCGGCATGATACGCGGAGCGGACTCGCATATCCGCTTGCGCGGCGCGGCGGATACGGGAAATAATTTTGCAGACGCGGGCAAAAAATATTGCTTTTTTATTTTCGCTGTGATATAATAATTCGGTCACGGGGCTATGGCGCAGTTGGTAGCGCGTTTGAATGGCATTCAAAAGGCCAGGGGTTCGAATCCCCTTAGCTCCACCAAACGGGAACTATCCGAACACCACTATTACAGAACAGTGGGTTCGGGTAGTTTTTTTATTGCCACCGAAGGAATAACTCTCCGAATTTTTTGCCCTTCGTTGTGGCTATCGTA
>CASEMM010000082.1 GCA_949289095.1 uncultured Eubacteriales bacterium
TATCCCAGTCCGCTCCGCAGCGCAGCGCGTAAAGCAGTATGTGCTCGTTGGCTATACCGAGGTACTCGCCGCACACGCCCACCACGGGAAGCGCCCGCCGCGACAGCCGCTCCGCCGCCTCGCGCAGAGTCATATCCGCATCGAGGTACTCCGTTCTGCTTTTTATGGTCATTGCCGAAACAACGTTCATGATCGTCTCCTTTCCCCGCCTTGTTACATCCGCATTGTACAGCCGCAACGTGAATATAACCTTTAATCGCAGCTTCCGTCTCATTAAACTTCGATTGGAAAATCATTAAAACGCGAAAAACGCCACGCGGCGGAGAGCAAAGCGGCGGCGCATGATTACGCCGCCTGTTTTTACGGTTATCGTTTTATCGCATTGCGTGTATGCAAAACCGCTGTCCGATCCGTCGGAGGATACCCGTACTCGTCCGCCTGCCTGCCGCCCGCGCGGAGTTGTTAAGTCCCTGCGATCCGCCGAATACGCAGGCGACCGGTTTCGGATATGCCGCCCCGCCGCGGAAAGCGAAAACCGCTCCTTACTCGTTCAGTCCCTTTTCGCAGACGATGATATCCGCAAGCTGACGCGCTCCGCGCGGCGACCGCCCGCCCTTTTCGAGACAGAAGCGTTCGGCGCGCAAAGCAAGTTCGTCTTCGGGCAGCGTCACTCCGCGGTCGGCGAGAAGCGAACGCAGTATGTCGGCAAACTCCCGCTTGTCGGGATTGAGATACGTCACAACTATGCCGAAGCGGTCGGAAAGACTCATCTGCTCCTGTCTGAGATCGGACTCGTGCATATCGTTTTTACGGTCCTCCGCGGTTTCCTTTATAAGATGACGGCGGTTTGTCGTCGCATATATCAGAACGTTGCCGAGGTGCAGCGCGCTGCCTTCGAGCACGGCTTTGAGCTCTCCGTAATTGTCCTGTCCCTCGACGAACGTCAGGTCGTCGATGAATATTATGAATTTCTTGTCGCCGCCGTCCGCGATCGCGTTCATAAGGCGCGGCAGCGTTATTATATCCCTCTTCTTTACCTCGATGAGCCGCAGCCCTTCATCGGAATATTCGTTCAGCACCGCATGCACCGTACTCGACTTGCCGGTGCCTCTGTCGCCGTAAAGCAATACGTTCTGCGCCGGCAGTCCGCGGAGAAACGCCAGCGTGTTGCCGACGACCGTTTCTTTCTCCTCTTCGTATTTTTTCAGATCTCCGAGCCGCACGGGATCCGTGCTGCGCATGGGCAGCAGTTCGCGTTCGTCGCCGTCCCATATGAACGCCGCCGCGCCGTCGAAAAATTCCGGCGGATATATTCCGCCGTCGGCTCCGCCGCCTACCGCCTGCGCGACGAGATATTCTATCTCGCCGTTCACCGAACGGTATTCCCTGTCCGCGAGTTTCGTCAGTTTACCGAGAAGTTCGGGCTTTATGCGGACGATTATCTGTTTTCTGTCGTCTCCTCTCATGGTCGGTTTCATCTCCGTCTGATTTTTTGCAAACACAATGATAGCACCTTGCGCTGCATTCAGTCAAGCGTTTGAACCGTTTCTCCGTACGATGCAAAACTTTAATCTAATCCTTTTCTAATAATGCTCTTAATGCGCATTTAATAAAAAACAGAGTATAATTTATCCGGAAACGGTGCGGAAAGGATATTTTACGGCCGTCCGCTCTTCCGGGGAGGAAAAAATGAAAAAGAAAGTCGCCGCGATCGTCGCGGTCATCGTACTTGCCGCAACGCTTTGCATCGGAGTTGCCGGATGCAAGGGTTGCGGCACGAACACCTATACGGTCACGATGAGTTCGGCGGATGTAGAAACGTATTCCGACTACACGGAGATGATAGCAAGCATACGTCCGAGCGTCGTGGAAGTGTACGCCGAAGGATATGCCGAAGAAAACGGACAGACCGCGCTCGGCACGTTCGCGGGAGCAGGCGTGATCATAGGCAAAGACGAGGACGGCTATCAGATAGTAACCAACCAGCACGTCATCGAGAACTGCTTCGCCATACAGGTCAAAGTGCTAACGATAGCCGACGACGGCAGCGAAAGCACCGAAACTTACAAGGCGGAACTGATAGGCGGTTCGCACGAACGGGATATCGCGGTACTGCGCGTCGAAACAGACGACGAACTCGACACCGCGACATGGATGGAAAACAGCGACGAACTCATGGTCGGATCGGAAGTGGTCGCGATAGGAAATCCTACCGGCACGCTCGGAGGCACGGTCACGCGCGGAATAGTGTCCGCAACCAGCCGCAAGATAAACGTCGAGGACATAGGCAGCATGGATCTGATACAGATCGATGCCGCGATCAACAGCGGTAACTCGGGCGGCGGGCTGTTCTATACGCGCGAAAACGACGACGGAAGCTGGAGCGCGGTTCTCGCGGGCATAGTGAATTCGGGCGTTACGGGCTACGACGGACTGGGCTTCGCCATTCCCGCAAACGACGCAGAGTACGCCGCCGAAAGTCTGATAAGCACATACAACACGGACGAAACGGTTTACGGCTACGTTCCCGGCGACGCAAGCCTGACGATCACGGCGGCATCCGCAACGGCATACGTCGCGGACGACGGATCCAACCTGACCGGCGAAAGCGAAACGGTAATATACGCGTCCGACGTGCAGAGCGAAAATCTTGACGGAATCGACACTTATGCGGAATACTCGTCCGGCACGACGGATTCGTTCCACGCACTGCGCAGCGTCAAAGTGACGGACAGCGAAACCGGCGCCGTCACCGAAACCGAGATAACTTCCGCGACGGATATAGACGCGGCATTCGACGCCGCAAGCGCGGGCGACAAGCTGGAAATAGTCGTTTCGGACGTTGCCGTCGAACGCATTATCTCCGGACGGAACTGGTTCTTCGCACCCGTCGTCAGCAGCGACACCTCCACGATAACGGTCGAAAGCCTGTCGCAATACCGTTACACGCCGCCGTCCGCTCCGACGGTAACGGGCTGAGCGCGACTTCTCCTGCGGATACCGCATTCCCGCGGCGATAACAGTAAAAAAATAAGACAAACGGATATCCCGATAAAAGCGGGAAGCCCCGCGGCGAATATATTCGCCGCGGGGCTTCCGCGTTCGTTCGGGCGGACTCATCCGTCCGGCAGCCGCATTCGTTCCGTTCCCGGGACGGGATCGGCTGTTTTCATTACGCCGTTATGCCGAAACTTCAACGAGTTCGAAGTAATCGACATTGATTTCCTCGGAGAGAGTTATCTCTATGACGGTCGCTCCGGGGTCGAGCGTTATTTCGGCGATGTCGACGTTCTTATATTCGTTGTACCATAACGTCGATCCGGAAGGCGACGGCAGTTCGCCGGTAAGCGCCACGTCCGAACCGCCGGTTTTAAGCGTTATACGCTCGCTCTTTGCCGCCGATTTGGAATCGTTGACGTTCACGGCGGCGTACATGCGCAGCGTTCTCGTCACGGCTCCGCCCGTTTCGTTATCGAACGTAAAACGAATGAGCGTATCGGTGTTCGTATACGCGAGATTCTTGTCGTTCTCGATACGCGCTCCCGTAAAGTATGTGTCTTCCGCCTCTATTTTTCCGTCGGCGCCGACAGTCGCGGCGTAGAGCGACGGATCGGGTTCGCCCGCCGCGTCTGCGATCTTCGGCACGAGCTTGATATAGGCGAGGTTTGTCGCGTCCGCATAGAACGTCATCACGATTTCGTTCGCGCCCGGCCTGAGCGTTACCTCTCCTATCGCGCTGTCCGCAAACGCCGTCCACGAATTCGTGTCGCATACCATTCCGGTCATCTCCGCGTCCGTGCCGTTCACGGTCACCTTGTTCACGGAGCCGTCGCCGCCGACGAGTTCCGTATACGGGAAGTACGCTCCGTCGCCGCCCGTCGGATGATAGTTCGGATTTATTGCGAGCGAAGCCACAAGCAGCACGGTCTGATTAGTCCCGGCAGCGGAATTTATGTTGAACGTCACGGTCTTTCCTTCCCGCAGATCGCCGACGTATCCGCCGCTGTTGATGCTTGCATCGGTTACCGCATTTTCCGCTTCGTATCTGTGCACGCCGTTGGCGGGCAGGTACGGCACGAAACTTCCGTTCACCATTCCGCAGACGTCCGCTTCGTCATATGCGACGTAAGTT
This sequence comes from uncultured Eubacteriales bacterium, assembly GCA_949289095.1. GTDB lineage: Bacteria > Bacillota > Clostridia > Christensenellales > Pumilibacteraceae > Protoclostridium. The sequence continues at coordinate 4,133 of CASEMM010000082.1, forward strand.
TCCATCAGTTCATAGCGCACGGTATCGTAAACCGTAACGGGGACGGAAACGACGGACGCAAGCGAAGGATCTCCCGCATATACCGCGCGGATATATACCGTCACTTCGGACTGCATGTTCTGTCTCGGATCGAGCGTGGGAAGAACAAGAGTATCCGTCCAGCCGTCCGAATCGGAAAGCGAATACGAAAGCGTATAATCTCCGCTGTCCAGCGGCCGGTTTCCGTCCGAATATTCGCCGTTGACGGTAACGGACGTCAGCGAGAACGTATCGCCTTCGAGATACTCGGTTTTGCATACGGGATCGGACACGGTTATGCGCGTCGGTCCTTCGTACGTTTCGTCCGTAACGCGCACGCTATACGTCGTCGTGCGGGTTATTTCGCCCTCCGTATACGACACCGTCACTTCCGCCGAATCGGTCGCAGCGTCGAACGGATCGTGAGATACCTCGAAATCGTCGCCCGTAAGAGTCTTGTTTTCTCCGTGATCGTAAACGGCGGCCACGGTCAGATCGTCTTTCGAAACGCTGTCGCCTATGCCGTAAATCGTTTTCTGCCCGCTCACCGCAAGCCCCGTAAGCACCGGATCGCCGACGAATTCGAAATAGTCTATATTGATCTGGTCGGACAGCGTCATACGGATCGTCGTTCTGCTCCCGGCGGCAAACGTCAGTTCTGCGATCGTTATATCCATGTATGTGTTGTACCACGACGACATACCGTCGGTATACGGGATTTCTCCGCCGAGCGTCACTTCCTCGCCGTTCGCGGAAAGAGTCAATCTCTCCGCCATATTGTGCGAAAGCGGACCGGACGTGTCGTCGCCGTCCCCGACGGCGGCGTACATATGCAGCGTTCTCGTAACGCCGACATCAAGGCCGTTGGTTGCGACAAATTCTATCGTCGTATCGTCACTCGTCCAGCTGATGTTCGTGCCCGTATTGTTGCTCGAATTTTCAGTGCGCGCGTTCGTAAAGTCGGTGCTTTCCGCCTCTATTCTGTCGTTTATGTCGAACGCGTTCTCGTATTTTTCGGGCGCGGGCGGGTATTTTTCCGCATCCGCTTTCGTCGGAACGAGTTTGATGCAATCGATATTGGAGCGGCTGAGCCCGGAGAAGAATTCTATCTTGTTTTCTCCGGCGACAAGCGTCGCTTCCCCTACGGCATTATCCTTGAATTCCGACCACGATCCCGTTCCGAACAGCCAGCAGTCGCTCACGTCGACGAGAGTTCCGTTGCAGCTGAGAGAATACTGCTGGGTAAACGGCAGACCGCCCGTGAAATCGGGATTGACCGCCATGGCAGCTACGATGAGAACGTCGCACTCCGCTTCGGATTCTATCGTGAACGTCACGGAAGAATTGTCGAGATTGCCCACATAAGTTTCGTCTTCCGTCGTGTTCGCGCTTCCTGCAAGCAAAGCGTTCTCCGCCTCGTATATGTGTGCGCCGTTGCCGGGATAAAACGGAATGAACTCGCCGGCGCGCGTCGCTCTGATTCCGCTCTCGTACGACGCGTATTTTTCCGACCAGTCGATTTTGTTGTAGTCGTCCGGATCGGATGACGGCGGCTTATACCCGTCGCCCCAGTCGTCTGCGCCCCAGCTGTCGCTCCAACCCTCCGTTGCCCTTCCCGTATAGTCGTCGGGATCAGTTCCCTCTCCGCATGCGGTTACGGCGGACAGCGCGAGGAGCAACGCGAGCGCGATTGCAATTGCCGCAACTGCGGTTCTTATCTTAATTTTCATCTTTGTTTTCCTCCTTTACGTCCGCCGCGGCATCTGCGGAAGCGTCCGCAGCGTCCGCGCGTCTGCGGCGTATGACGAACAGTTTGAGCGGGATCATTCCGAGACACACTATAAGCAGCGCTCCCAGCCCGATATCTATTCCGAGCATTATCTTGTAATATTTAGGCGTACCCGCGTTGACTATCGTCGCGCCGTCGATACCGTTCATCGCGTTGCTGTTGGCGAACGCATACAAAACGTGATGCACCGCGCGGCGAAGATACGTCCTTGCCTGCGCTCCGTCGTCCGTGCAGCTTGTCAGAGCGTTGTTCGCGCCGTTGAGCGCTATGTCCGCTCCTGCGGCAAGCATCTGATCGACGTTTTCCCAGTCGCCGTCCATATAGTCGGAAACGATAACGCCGTTAAATCCCCATTCGCCGCGAACGATGCCTTCGATGAGGGCGTAATCGCCGCCCGCCCACGTCGTGCCTATGCGGTTATACGAAGTCATGAGACCGAGCGAACCGCCTTCTTTGATGGAAATTTCGAACGGATAGAGATACAGTTCGCGTATCGCCTGTTCGCGCGCCCACGTGACGTTTTCCGTCATGCGGTTTCTGTCCTGATCGTTGAGCGCGAAGTGCTTGATATAGCACACGACGCCGCGCCCCGTCGCGCCTCTGACTATCTCCGAACCTATGACCGCGGAGAGCGTCTCGCACTCCGAATAATACTCGAAGTTACGTCCGCCGAACGGCGTGCGGTGGAGATTCATCGCAGGAGCATACCAGCCCGTAAGATTGGTGGAACCTTCGTTCATCTTGGACCAGAGGCAGAGTTCGCCCATGACATAACCCGTCTTCTGCGCGAGTTCGGCGTCCCATGTGGACGCGATGACTATCGCATACGGCAGTCCGCCCGCGGAAAGTCCGTTGCCGATAAACGAGTTCCACGCCTGCGGACCGTCCGCGTCCGTCGTATACGGCTTGCCCACCGAAACGATGGCGTTCGTCTTATAACCCGAAAAGCGCACAAGCTCGACAGCTTCTTCGAGCGTCACCTGATCGAGCAGCGCTTCCCAACCCGGATCGTCGAAATCGCGCCCTTTCAGTTCGATGAGTTTCTTATCCCCCTCGGCGCCGAACGTCGGCTCGTCGAACTGCGTCTCCGTCGTTCCCGAAGCGGCGTAACCCGTGGTTTCCAGCGTCGCTTTCAGTTCCGCGGAGATGGAAGCTTTGTATTCCTCGCCCTCGGTGTCGAGGCTGTTGTTCTTGCCCGTGGGCTCGCCGTTGCGCAGACCGTCGTTATCCATTGCCGACCAGTTGCTGCGGCTGAGGTATTTTATATCCGGATAATACTGCGTGCCGTCCGCGTCGTCAAATCGGTTTTCGATCTTGCTTTCCCCGTACGGATCGGTATCGTATACCGTTTCCTCAACGTCTGTCTCTCCGACGAACGCGCCGTTGCCGCCGGCAGCGCTCACGCCCTTTGCGGCGAGTATGTTTTTCGTCGCCTCATGCGCGTTCTTCGCCGCGGTCACGTAATACTTATACTCGTCCGTGCTGCCTTCGAGATAATACGTCTCTTTGCCGTACGCGTCGTACGACTTCATGTCTTCGACGTCGAACGTCACGGTCACCGTCGCCCTGCCGCCCGGCTCTATTATGTCCGTCTTGGCAAAGCCCGCAAGCTCGACGGCTGACTTTTCCACTTTGTTCTGTTCGTCGTATGCGGTATACGGCGACTGAAAATACACCTGCACGACTTCCTTGCCGCGCATGCCGCCCGTATTCGTCACGGTCACGCTCACGGTTATCTTCCCGTCCGCTTCCGAAACGGAATAATCGCTCCATGTGAAATCGGTATACGAAATCCCGTAACCGAACGGGTACTTCACGACGGAATCGTAATCATACTCTCCCGCGTTTGCCCTGCCGAGCATTACGTCCTCGTATCTCGTTTCGTAATACTTGTATCCGACGTAAATGCCCTCGGAATACGTCAGATAATGGTGTTCCGTTTCCGTATTGCCGCCGTTCTCCCAATATTCGAAATTTCCCATGTTCTGCATCGCGGGAGAGGAGAACACGTCGTATGCGTATGTGTCCGTGAGTCTGCCCGACGGATTGACCTCCCCGGTCAGTATGCGAGCGACGGACGTAAGTCCGAATTCGCCTACGCCGCCCACCCAGAGGCATGAATCCACATCGTACTCGTCGAGAAAGCCGAGCTCCATGGGGTTGGACGTATTCAGCAGTACGATGACGTTTTCGAATTTCGCGCAGACGTTTTCAAGCAGCGTCTTTTCGTCGTTATCGAGTTCGAGTATGCTGCCCGTATTCTCTCCGCCCGTGGATACGGACATATTGCGCGGCAGATCGCCGTTTTCGCACCCCGTGCGCGCGATCACGACTATCGCGGCGTCATTGTACGAATCATAGCTGCTTTTGACTTCGTCC
>CASEMM010000083.1 GCA_949289095.1 uncultured Eubacteriales bacterium
CTATTTCCGCGGCGGTGACGGCTGATAGTCCGCGCAGTCTCTTTACCATGACGGACGGGAGATCTTCGGTCGGGCAGCCGGCGGCAAGCGCGTCCGCCGAGTCGCTTGTCGGATCAAAACGCGTTTCGTCGCGCGGGGGAACGAAAGTCAGTCCCGGCATGACGGGACGGCTTTCTTCGAAGCCGACGTGTTTAAGCGCGTCCGTAATCCTGCCGTTGCCGTCTGTAAGCACGACGTTTGAATATTTGCCCATGATTTCGACGTACAGCGTATACTTCGTCGGTTCGCCGAGGTCGCCGTGCGAAACTATGCCGATACCGAGTATGCGTTCGAACGGCAGCGCGAATATGCGGGAGATGCAGCCGCCGCCTATGTGCCGCCTCAGATGCAGACAGAACGATAACGGAACCTCCGTGCCTTTGGGTCTGAATGCGGTCAGAAAGCAGCGGGGCGATGTCGCAGCCGTTATGAGCAGGGTATTGTTCTTTCCGCGCGCACGCACGGACAGTGCGAGCGTGGTTTTGTCGCTCATTACGATCTTGTCGATTCTTCCGTCGGAAAGAGCGGCGTTCAGTTCTTCCGCGAGTTTTCCGTAATTTACGGCATCAGCCGGCATAAATACCTCCGCAGCGCAAAGCGTCGCGCTACCGTTCTATTTTAATATAAATGCAAAAAAAAGTAAATATGATTTGACATACTTTTTCGTTTGTGATAACATATTTAGGCATAATCGAACGATGTAAAATCAACAGCAGCCAAGGAGCTATAATGAAGTACACTGTAAGCAGAGAAAAAAGTGAAGTGACGCTTTCTTTCGATACTGCGGAAGCGGAATGGAAGGACGCGGAAAACAAAGCGTACGCAAAGGAAAAAGGGAAATACAGCGTGCCGGGATTTCGCAAGGGTCATGCTCCCAAGCATGTCATAGAGCAGTATTACGGATCCGGCGTGTTCGCCGACGGCGCTCTCGACGAACTCATACAGAGCGGCTGGGAAAAATTTCTCGACGATATAGAAAAGAAGCCCGACGAAACTCTTACGCCCATCGGCAGACCGAGCGCGAACATAGAGTCCGTAAAGGGCGGCAAAGTGAAGTTCACGCTCAGGTTCCCCGTTCGTCCAGAGGTAAAACTTGCGGAATACAGAGGTATTAAAATTCCGAAAATCGAGTATAATGTATCCGAAAAGGATGTTGACGACGAGATCCGCCGCATAGCGGAGCGCGGAGCGAAGATAGAGGAAAAAGACGGCGCGGCGGAAAACGGCGACATCGTCAATCTCGATTACAAGGGAACGGTTGAAGGCGTCGCTTTCGACGGAGGAACTGCTGAAAAGTACGATCTTACGCTGGGCAGCGGCTCGTTCATTCCCGGATTCGAGGATCAGCTTGTCGGTATCAGAGCGGGGGAAGAGCGCGCCGTTAAGGTGACGTTCCCGGAAAACTATCATGCCGACAATCTCAAAGGCAAGGAAGCCGTGTTCGAATGCAAAGCGAATTCGGTAAGCCGCAGGGTCGTGCCCGAGCCGAGCGACGAGTGGGCTAAGGAAGTTTCCGAATACGATACGCTTGCCGATTACCGTGCGAGCATAGAGAAGCGTCTGAAAGACGGCAACGCCCGCCGCGAGCGTACCGAAAAGGAGAACGCCGTGATCAACGCCGTCGTGGATAAGTCGGAAGCGGATATTCCTGACGTAATGGTGGACGAGTATCTCGACGATATGCTGCGCGACCTCAGCATGAAACTGTATTATCAGGGCATATCCGCGGAGGATTACTTCAAGTTCCTCGGAACGACCGAAGAGGATTATCGCAAGGAGAACCGTGAAAAAGCGAAGCGCGGCGCACTTACGCGGCTGTGTCTCGAAGAAATAGTAAAGCGTGAAAATATAACGGCGACGGACGAAGAAGCCGAGAAAAAATATCTCGATTCCCAGCCCGAACCGGAAGAGGGTAAGGAGAAGCGCAAACCCGACGAGCGCGAGCTGTCCTATCTCAAAAACGAGATAGTCATGGACAAAATGCTCGGCATGCTCGTGGACTGCGCCGTAACCGAATGACCCGGAGGTGAATAAATGATAAGAAACGAACTCGTGCCCATGGTCATAGAGCAGACGAACAGGGGAGAGCGGTCGTATGACCTTTATTCCCGCATGCTCGAGGACCGCATCGTGTTCCTTAACGGGGAAGTGAACGACGTCAGCGCGAACATAGTCATAGCGCAGCTGATATATCTCGAAGCAAAGGATCCGGATAAGGACATCAGTCTTTATATCAATTCGCCGGGCGGTTCGGTATCTGCGGGCATGGGAATATACGATACGATGAATTTCATCCGTCCGGATGTTTCGACGATATGCGTGGGCATGGCGGCGAGCATGGGCGCGTTCCTGCTTGCGGCCGGAGCGAAGGGTAAGCGTATCAGTCTCCCCAACAGCGAGATCATGATACATCAGCCTCTCGGCGGCGCGCAGGGTCAGGCGACGGATATCGTCATACAGGCGGAGCATATAAACAAAATCAAGAAAAAGATGACGACCATACTTGCGTCGAACACGGGCAAGCCGTTCGAGCAGGTGGCAAAGGACGTTGAGCGCGACTATTACATGAGCGCGCAGGAAGCTCTCGAATACGGTCTTATAGACAAAATATTCGAAAAGAGAGGCTGAACAGGTGGATATATCCGATAGGATCAGACATTGCGAATTCTGCGGTCGCAGCGAAAACGAAGTGGGCAAGCTGATAAGTTCGCCGAGCGGCGTATGTATATGCGACGGCTGCGTCGAGATATGCAACGATATGCTTTACGGCGAGCCCGAAGAAAAGGATGAGCGCGGTGCGCCCGCTCTTGCTGATCTTCCCACGCCCACCGAAATCAAAAGCAAGCTGGACGAATACATCGTCGGTCAGGATGCCGCTAAAAAGGCGCTGTCCGGCGCTGTTTACAATCATGATAAGCGCATAAATTACAATGCTGCTCACGGCGACGGCTGGAGCAAAGGGGACAAGGACAAGCCGGATAAGACGCGTAAAGACGAGATCGAGCTTAAAAAGAGCAATATACTCATGCTCGGTCCGACCGGCTGCGGCAAGACTCTTCTCGCACAGACGCTTTCCCGCATACTTAACGTGCCGTTTGCCGTCGCGGATGCGACGACGCTCACCGAAGCGGGTTACGTCGGAGAGGATGTTGAGAATATTCTTCTCAAACTCATTCAGAATGCCGACTACAATATTCAGAGAGCTGAGATAGGCATAGTCTATATCGACGAGATAGACAAGATATCGCGCAAGAGCGAGAATACCTCCATAACTCGGGACGTTTCCGGCGAAGGCGTGCAGCAGGCGCTGCTTAAAATCATAGAAAGCACTGTTGCGAACGTTCCTCCTCAGGGAGGCAGAAAACACCCGCAGCAGGAGTGTCTGCAAATAGATACGACGAACATACTGTTCATTTTCGGCGGCGCGTTCGTCGGTCTCGAAAAGATAATCGAGCAGCGCAAAGAGGGCAGTTCGATGGGATTCGGCGGAACGGTGAAGTCCAGACACGAGATAAGCGTGAGCGATGCTTTCCGCGAAGTACAGCCGCAGGATCTCATAAAGTACGGGCTTATTCCCGAATTTGTCGGAAGAGTTCCGGTTACGGTAAGTCTCAACGCGCTCGACAGAGCCGCTCTTGTATCCATTCTCACCGAGCCGAAAGACGCTCTTATCAGACAGTACGAAAAGCTTTTTGAGATGGACGGCATAAAACTCGTGTTCGAACGCGGCGCGGTGGAAGCCGTTGCAGACAGAGCGATAGAGCTTGACACCGGAGCGCGCGGACTGCGCACGATAATAGAGAACGCGATGATGGATCTTATGTATACCGCTCCCGATCAGAAGGACATCGAACAGGTTACGGTCACTGCGGATGTCATCAGAAACAAGGCGGAGCCGGTGATAGTCCGCAAAAAAGCGGCGTGACGGCAAAAACTCATAACGGCAGAAAAAGGAACGCGGCTTTCCGGGCACGTTCCTTTTTATTGCATTTTTAATCATTGTGTGTTATAATACGCGTATGGAAAACAATATAGTCGAAAACAGCGTGGCGGAGATTCCCGAACCCGAACCTTCGTATATAGTAATAGGCGTGGATAACGCGGTAGTGTTTCCGGGCCATCTCACGTCGCTCAGCATAGGA
>CASEMM010000084.1 GCA_949289095.1 uncultured Eubacteriales bacterium
GTCATCCCGTATTTCCATTCGAGGAATCTCCTTGCATTTATATATTATTGTCCATTATATAGGTGTTTCAAATGCGCAAAAAGGCTCATGCGTTTTAAGATTTATACAAAAAGTGTGTACCGTTTACAGACGCCGTAAAATGCCGGAAAAAAAAATATCCGCGGCATCGCCTGCGGACGGCGGATACACGGCGACGCGGACAAAGACAAACGAGCGCTTCCGCACGCAACGGGTTGACTTTTGAATCGGTTTTGCATATAATACCCGTATGGCATATAAGGATAAAAACAACCGCGCGGGTATCGCGGCAAGCGCCGTCGGCATCGCGTGCAACATATCGCTGGCGGCGGCGAAAGTGACCGCGGGACTCGTTACGGGGCTCGTATCAGTCGCGGCGGACGGCTTCAACAATCTCAGCGACTGCGGAAGCAGCATCGTTTCCCTCGTATCGTTCCGCGTTTCCGCCAAGCCCGCGGACAAGGAGCATCCGTACGGACACCGTCTTGCGGAATACATAGCGGCAATGGTAACGGGTTTTCTCGTGCTGTTTCTCGCGGTGGAACTCGTGCGCGAATCCATAGAAAAACTGATTGCAGGAGAAGAAAGCCTGACTCCCGCATACGTGTATATCCTGCTCGGAATATCCGTCGTTGTCAAAGCGGGAATGTTCGTGTTTTACCGCATGACCGCGAAAAAGACGGATTCCGCAAGTCTGCGCGCGGCGGCAACGGACAGTCTTTGCGACTGTGCCGCAACGGCAGCGGCGGCAGCCGGCGTGCTGATATTGCAATTCACCGGCTTCCCCGCCGACGGCGTCGCAGGACTCGCAGTCGCGCTGTTCATCGTATGGCAGGGACTTAAAATACTGCTCGAAGCAAGCTCCAAACTTCTCGGACAGGCGCCGGAAAAAGAAACGCTGGACAGAATACGGGAAATCGCGCTGTCGCACGAAGGCGTACTCGGACTGCATGACCTGCGCGTATATTCGTACGGCAAAGGCGTATCTTTCGCAACGGCGCACATAGAGATGGACGCAGCTCTGCCCGCCCTCGATTCGCATACCGTCGTGGATGCGATAGAACGCGAAACCGAAGAAAAACTGGGAGTCACGCTGACCGCGCACCTCGATCCAGTCGACCTTGCCGATAAGGATGCTTTCGAAACGGAGATAAAAGTGCGGGAAATAGTAGAGAGAGAAGCGGAAAACGCGGAACTGCACGATTTCCGCATTATACGCGGCGTGACCGCGAAAGCGGTGTTCGACGTGGGCGTACCGTACTCGTGCCGTAAAACGGATGACGAGATATCCGAAGGCATAGGCGCTGAAGTGCGCGCGCTCGGGTTCGATCCGGTCATAACCGTTGACCGGGAATGATCGCGTCGGCAGGCTGACGGCAAAGCGAAATAACGCCGGACGCGCCGCAAGACAAAAATACATTCCTGACAAAGCGCCGCGCTCGGTTTACGAACGCGGCGCTTCGCTTTCCGGACGACGTTCCGCAAAAAACGAATAAACTCACATAAAATCGTCGCTGAGTATGTAGTAATATTCGAGCAGTTCGCGCGAGTAATCGGTTATTCTGCCGTCCGGCAGTACAAGCATGCGGGTAATGCCTATTCTTTCGACGAACGCGGGACTGTGACTGACGACTATAACCGTACCCTCGTAGTCCGCTATGTTTTCGCCTATCACCGTCTGCGTATCGGGATCGAGATGGTTGGTCGGCTCGTCGAGCAACAGCAGATTGGCTCCCGAAAGCAGCAGCTTGCAGAGCGACACCCGCGCCCGTTCGCCGGGCGACAGCACTCCCGCCCGCTTGAACACGGCGTCGCCCGAAAACAGGAAATTGCCGAGCACGGTGCGCAGTTTTTCGTCGGTATACCCGTCCGCGCGCACGTTTTCAAGCACGCTGTCTTCGGAACGTATGAGTTCGAGTTCCTGAGCGTAATACGCGACGTCGGCATACGGGGACACGTTAACGCTTCCGCGCTGCGGCGACAGCGCGCCCGTAAGCAGTTTAAGCAACGTGCTTTTGCCCGTGCCGTTCTCGCCCACGACGAGAAAGCGCTCGCCGCCGTCTATCGCAAACGACAGTTTATCGTACAGCGGTTCGCACCCGGGATATGCGAAAGACAGCGAATCGACGGTGACGGGAAGACGCGGATTTCTGCGTTTCGGCGTCAGCGCAAGCCGCACGCGCTTATACTCCGTATCCCGTTTTTCGCGGGCGGCAAGCGCGCGTTCGAGTTTCTTTTCCCGGTCTTTGCCCATGCGTTTAAGATCGTGATTGGTGCGGCTCGCCGCTTTCGCCTTTGCGACGAAATCCGAAAGCCGCTTTATCTCACGCTCCTGCTGTTCGATGCGCAGCGCTTTGAGCAGTCTTTCGCGGGCGTAAGTGCGTTTGAACCGCGAATAATTGCCCTCGTAACGCGTTATCTTATGCGTAGTCTTATCCAGATAAAGCATGCTCGAAACAGTTTCGTCGAGGAAATCCCTGTCGTGGCTTATTATAAGCACGCAGCCGCGATGATTTTTCAGCCTGTCAGTCACGAACGAACGCGTTTCCGAATCGAGGTGGTTGGTGGGCTCGTCGAGAAGAAAGACGTCCGCATCCGAATACAGCAGGCGCAGAAATGCTATGCGCGACTTCTGTCCGCCGGACAATTCGCGCGGATCTCTGTCCAGCAGCTCCGCGGGAAGTCCCGAACTTTCGATGAGATCGAGCAGCGCGTCCTCTGCGTTATATACGTCAAGAACGTCGAGCAGCTGCTGAATTTCGGACATGCGGCGAAGAAGCGCCTGCCAGTCCGGCGGATCGCTTTCCAGTTTCGCGCATATGTCCGCAAGTTCGTTCTGTAATTTTTTTATGGGTCTACCCGAATATATGTATTCCCATACCGTGGCGCAGCCGTCGTCTATCGTTATTTCCTGCGGCAGATACGCGATACGCGCGTTTCCTGCGCTTATCGTGCCCGAATCGGGCTGCAACTGACCGAGAAGCAGCCTGAAAAGCGTCGTCTTACCCGCCCCGTTCACGCCCGCGATACCCGTTTTATCCGTATCGCGCACGGAAAAACATGCGTCGTCGAATATCGTTTCCGCGCCGAAAGAAAGGCATAAATCAGTGCATTTTATCATAATCTTCTCCGTTGCCGGCGTATGACCGTCACACGCTATTATATACGACGGCGGCGCATATGTCAATGCTTTGCAAAAACGACCCGCAAATTCGTCTGCGGGTCGTTTTTTCTTCATATGTTCACATGTGCATATGCCGCGCGGATCGTCATGTGAGCGTCAGCGTGCCGTTTGCGGACGCGATATTATAGTTTCCGGTCACGTCTTCGCCGTCCGCGTTCCTGATGACGATACTACTCACGTCGAGCACCGCTTCCGTGCTGCCTATACCGCTTATGCTGCCCGATACTAATACGGTATCGGGATCGATCTTTTCGCCGTCCGCAAGGCTGCCCATCCATACAGACCAGCTGCCGCCATCAAGACCTTTGAGTTCTTCCGCGGTCAGCACGTCGCCTTCGCCCTTCCACTGCCGTTCGAGGGACGCCGCGAGAAGACATATATCGCGCCGATGTATCGTCAGCTTACCGGGATTTATGGTAATCGTGTTTTCGCCGTAGCCGGGCTCATACGTTATTGCACCGTCCGTGCACGTCGCGACAAGGGACTCAGCACCGTCCTTTTTGACGTACAGCTCAAACTTATCGAACGCTATTTCATACGTTCCCGCGTCCGTAATGTCGCCCGTCACGACATCGCCGCGTTCATCGACTATCATAAATTCGGCATTTTTCATGTAGTACTCTTCGTTTGCGCTGCCGCCGTACACCCAGGTGTTTTCGGCTGTGATAACCGGTCTGTGGTTACCGCCGTCATATGTAAACGAAAAGTTTTTCACGGCTATGACGGGCGCTTCGGTAACAGTCAGTATGCCCGGCTCCGGCATATCGAACGAATAGTTTCCGGTAACGTCTCTGCCTGCCGCATCCCGTATTCTTATGCTCTCGGGTACGTTATTCGTCTGTCCGGGTTCGGTTATGGTGCTTTCCGCCGTCATTGTCGCAGTTATGACGTGTCCCGTAACAAGCGGATTCGGGCTGTCCGCACCGACTTCCACGCGGTTGCTCGTCAGCGGCGTACCGTCGTACGGCTTGCTCGCGTCGGGCACAAAGAGTTTTATCTCGCGCGGCGTGACCGTCAGCGTGCCGTATTCGTCGATGACTACCTTGTACTTATCCGAAACGTCATTACCGTTTTCGTCGCTGAACCTGAATCCGAGGGAATTATTTGACGCGCCGACGTCCGTTCTGGAAGAATTCATACTGCTGTTCTCGTCCACGGATATCGTATGACCCGCAGCGGTAAGCACATCCGGATTGAGCACTTCGTATCCGTCGTATTTTGTCAGCGGCGTACCGTCATATATCTTGCTCGCATCCGCCGTTATCACATGTATCTCTGTTTTATCGTCCGGCTCCGGCTCGGGTTCCGGCGGTCCGTCCGATGCTGCCGTAGCGTCGACCGCTACCCAGCCTATGCCGGAAACATATACCTCCGTCCATGCATGAGCCTGCCTGCCCGTCACGTCCGCCCATTCGTCCGCGGAAGCCGCCGCGGCGTAACCCGTTACGTATCTCGCGGGAATGCCGATCATCCGATAAAGCACCGTCGCCGCGGACGCGAAGTGACTGCATATACCGGAACCGTAATTTTCGTCAGTCAGGAATGCGGCGACAATGTCCTCTTCCGCGTCGAGAGCCCTGTCGTATCCGAGGTCGTATGCCGCGCTGTTTCTCACATATTCGGCAACGGCGTTTATGAGAGTTCCGACGGGATCGGACGCGCTCCACCCCTGTTCCTCGATTATGTGCGCGAGCGCCGCGCGCGTGCTTTCGGGCACGAAAGTATACTCGTCTGCAATGTATTCTTCATAATCCGCGACTTCGGCGGCAATCGTCGGATCGGACGAATACCAATCCGCCGTGAACGCGCCGTCCGGATATGCGGCGGGGATATACGTCACGGAATAACTCGAATAGTCGTCGGTCGTTACCGAAACGTCTCCCGCTCCCGACGCATACGTCGTGACGTAATAAGGCAGAACGTAATCTTTCGTATAGTTCACGACTTCCAGCGTCGCCGCGACGCCTCCTCCCGCTTCGAGAGACCTGCTCGCATAATACAGCGGAGAGAAAGACGCAACGTAAGAATAAGCCTGTTCCCAACTGCAGTTTTTGCCGTCTGACGCAAGGGCATAATCTCCGAACGATTTGAAACGAAGATATATTACTCCGCCTGCGGACGATTTTATCCTCATGCTGATGCCGTCGCCCTCAATGTCTGAAAGATCGCCGCCTATACTGCCGCTGTCATCGAGTCCGCCTGTCCCGTCGCCGCCTCCGCCGTCGGTATATACGGTCAGCGTACCGTATTTCCAGATTA
>CASEMM010000085.1 GCA_949289095.1 uncultured Eubacteriales bacterium
TGCCGTCGGCATCCGAGAAGTACTTGCCGCAATCTCCGCAGACGTAATATTCGCTGCTGCCGCCCTCGAAGAAAGTCGCGGCAACGGCGCTTTTCTTTTCGAGCGAATGCTCCGAAGAGTCGTCGCCGCACGCAGTCAGCGCCGCGACAGCCGCGACGGCAAACGCGAGCGCAAGCACGCAAACCGCGATTTTGATTGCTCCGAACCTGATTTTCATTATCGTTCTCCTTGAAAATATAATGCGCACATTATATCGCTACCCCACTCCATATGTCAAGCAAAATAATACCCCGTTTGCCATTTTAATCGCTTTTTAATCGTTCTTCGCCGCGGAACGTCGTTTATCGCGTCCGGCGGTATACGGAAAAAGCGCGGCTGAAGCCGCGCTTTTTCACTGACGCTTAAATACGATGCTGTTCGGGACTCGTATCCGCCTCAGGCGAAATCCTTATGTTCCACGGTTTCGCCGTCCCGGCAGATCTCGTCATCCGGCTGATTCTCCACATAGCAATTATTGTTGTCTGCGGATATCCGAGCCGTTCTGCCCGTAAAATTATTTTCCGTATTATTTTCTACGATGGCTATGTCGACGGCATTCTTTCCGAAAGAATTATCTACGATCTCGGCGGTCGTGTTTTCGGTAACAACGAAACCGCGGGTGATGTCGACATAGTTGCCGCTTATAACGCCGGCGCCCTCAACGTAACCCGGCTGACGGAGACTTACGAACGTATTGTCCGTCACGGTTATCGACGAACCGGCTATTTGCGTAAAGCCTCTCACGACCTCTCCGTCGCCGAGTTCGTATTTTCCGGTTATCGCGCAGTTCGTCATTGTCGCGCCCGCGCCCATTCTGACAAGACCGTCGACAGAGGTCTTGTCCGTCTTTTCTATCGTAAGACCGTCAATCGTCGCGCCGCCCGAAGTCATATCGAACACGGAGATATTTCCGCTTACGGTCAGCTTATTGCCGTAAATGCCTTTGAGCGTAACCGCCTTGTCGAGTTTTACCTCTTCGGTAACCGTTATATTGCCGGCAACCGCAATGACGTCTTCCGCTTCTGCCGAAGAAACGGCGGCTTTAAGCTCCTCGAAAGAGTCCGCAACGTCCTCTCCCGCAAAAACCGTAACGACGCACGTTGCGGTCTTGTCGCCCGCCTTCGCGGTTATCGTCGCTTCACCGGCCGCGACCGCGGTCACCTTGCCGCCGTCCACCGCCGCAACCTTATCGTTGCTCGTCGACCATGTTACGGTCTTATCTGCGGCGTCCGACGGAGTTACCGTCGCGGAAAGCGTCATGCTGCCGCCTTCTTCGAGAGAGGTTTCCGTAACGTTCAGCGTCACGCCCGAAACGGCTGCCGGGATCTCCTCTTCCCCGCAAGCCGCGAATGCCGCGCACAGCGTGACTGCAAGCGCAAGAGCGAGCACGCAGATCGCCGTTCTTACTGCCGTGAGTTTGGATTTCATTTTTCTGTATACTCCTTGATTTTCTGTGTCGGTCGGGGCGTAGTGTACAATCTTTCCGTTCATAAGTCAACCGAAATGCGCGCGGCTTCCGGCACAGGATATTTTAGTTGAATATTTTATCATAAAGCTTCAATTAACGGGCGGCGCCTCTTCCGTTCCGTCATATACACGCCGCGCGGGCGGAGCATAAAAAAATTATTTTTCGCAAGGGTCGGATAAAACCCTTGACATATCGGCGCGTGCGGGTTAAAATTATAATAACATGTGATATGAGTCTTTCGCAGAGTATCCATGCAAATAACTACGGACCGCCTTTAAGGCTAAGGCCATACGGACAGCCGGGTCCACTGCCGATAAAACTTATTGCAATCGAGCGTGAACGCTTGATCCTGCGGCTCGTGCCGCCGTCCTTGATCGATCCAATAAGAGTAGTAAAAGTAAGTATTTGCTATACACACTCCGCGGAAACGGGCAGTCACTGCCCCGCATTAAAGATCGTTTACGGACGGGCGCGCGCTGAAAGGCTCGCGCCGTTTTGTTTGCATCGGGAGGAAGGGGCGTTGGATAAACTCAAACTCTACGGTTTCAATAACCTTACGAAATCTCTGAGCTTCAATATTTACGACGTATGCTACGCCAAGACTGCGCGCGAGCAGCGCGATTATATCGCATATATCGACGAGCAGTATAATTCCGAGCGTCTTACCAACATACTGACGACGCTGACGGACATGATAGGCGCGCGCGTTCTCAACATTGCGAAACAGGACTACGATCCTCAGGGCGCGTCCGTCACCATACTCATAGCCGAAGGCTCCTTGATTCCCGCGGGAGAAACGCAGCTCGCGCACCTTGACAAGAGCCATGTCACCGTGCACACATATCCCGAATACCACCCCGAAACATGTCTTGCCACATTCAGGGTGGATATCGACGTTGCGACGTGCGGAGAAATCACCCCGCTCTCCACACTCGACTATCTCATCGGCTCGTTCGATTCGGACATAATCACGATGGACTACCGCGTGCGCGGTTTCACCCGCGACATAGGCGGCAAAAAATGTTTCATGGATCATAAAGTCACGTCCATCCAGGATTATATCGCTCCGTCCACGCTGCTGAAATACGACGCCGTCGATATAAACGTTTACGGCGCAAACATTTTCCATACCAAAATGATGGTCAAAGAGATCGACTTGCAGAACTATCTTTTCAAAACGGACGTATACGAGCTTCCGCCCACCGTCCGTCTTGAAATAATGAATAACCTGCGCCGCGAGATGATAGAGATATTCAGCGGCAAAAACGTATACTGAAATGGGCGACGATAAAAAACTCACGCAGAAAAACGCACCGATATACGAAGCGCTGCAGGAAATGCATCGCATGCGGCTCGTCCCTTTCGACGTCCCCGGACACAAGCGCGGCAGAGGAAATCCCGAACTGACCGCGCTTCTCGGCGAAAAGTGTATGAATCTGGACGTCAACTCCATGAAGTGTCTGGACAACCTCTGCCACCCCGTGTCCGTCATACGCGACGCGGAAACGCTTGCCGCAGAAGCGTTCGGCGCGGCTCACGCGTTTCTCATGGTGGGCGGAACGACGAGCGCGGTGCAGAGCATGATACTCTCGGTAGTGGGTCGCGGCGACGAAATAATACTTCCCCGCAACGTGCACCGTTCGGTCATGGGCGCGCTCGTACTGTGCGGCGCGCTGCCCGTATACGTCGATCCGGACTGCGACGACGATCTCGGCATATCCCTCGGAATGAACCGCGACGCCGTCGCCGCAGCGATAAAGGCGCACCCGAACGCGAAAGCCGTGCTCGTAAACAATCCGACGTATTACGGCATATGCTCGGACATCCGCGCGATAGCGGACATGGCGCATAAAGCGGGCATGCTCTGCCTTGCGGACGAGGCGCACGGAACGCACTTCTATTTCGGCGAAAGGCTTCCCGTTTCCGCAATGGCAGCCGACGCGGACATGGCTGCGGTGTCCATGCACAAATCGGGCGGAAGTCTCACCCAAAGTTCACTGCTTCTGACGGGCAGGCGCGTGGAAGCGGGCTACGTCCGCCAGATAATAAACCTGACGCAGACAACGAGCGCGTCCTACCTTCTGCTCTCCTCCCTCGACATTTCCCGCCGCAACCTCGCGCTGCGCGGCAAAGAGGCGTTCGCCAAGGTAGTGGAAATGGCGGAGTACGCGCGCGGCGAAATAAACGACATCGGCGATTACTACGCATACGGCAGAGAGCTCATAAACGGCGACAGCGTATTCGATTTCGACGTTACCAAACTCGCCGTGAACACGCTCAAAGCGGGGCTTGCGGGCATAGAGGTGTATTCCCTGCTCCGCGACGAATACGACATACAGATAGAGTTCGGCGATCTCGGCAACATTCTCGCGTATCTGTCCATAGGCGACCGTATACGCGATACGGAACGGCTGATAGGCGCGCTCGCGGAAGTGCGCCGCCGCTTCGGACGGGGCAGCTCCGCAAAACTCATGAAACAGGAATACATCGAACCGGAAGTGGTACTTTCACCGCAGGACGCGTTCTATTCGGACTCGGTTTCCGTGCCCATAGAGCAGACGGCGGGCAAGGTGTGCGCGGAATTCGTCATGTGCTACCCTCCGGGAATACCCGTGCTCGCGCCCGGCGAACGCATAACGCCGCGCGTACTGGAATATATAAGATACGCAAAAGATAAGGGCTGCCAGATGACGGGGCCCGAAGATCCCGATATAACGCGGCTCAACGTCATCGGTTGACGCCGCGGCGGAGGCTTTGTTTGTTTTATGGATCTGTGGTTTTCAGAAAAGCATACCGATAACGTCAAACTTTCCATACGCGTGGACAAGCAGCTTTACAGCGGAAAGAGCGAGTTTCAGCGCATAGACGTATTCGATTCGCCCGAGTTCGGACGCTTTCTCGTTCTCGACGGATATATGATGCTCACCGAAAAGGACGAGTTCATCTATCACGAAATGATCACGCACATTCCCATGGCGGTGCATCCGCGCGTCCGCAACGTGCTCGTGATAGGCGGCGGCGACGGCGGCGCCTGCCGTGAGCTGATACGATACGACGACATAGAGCGCATCGACCTTGTGGACATAGACGAGGAAGTCACGCGCGTCTGCCGCAAATACCTGCCCTTCACGGCGTACGGACTTGACGACAGCCGCGTGCACGCGTATTTCGAGGACGGACTGCGCTTCATCCGCACGAGAACGGACGAATACGATCTCATCATAGTGGATTCCACCGATCCGTTCGGACCGGGAGAGGGACTGTTCACCCGCGAGTTCTACGGCAACTGCTGCAAGGCGCTCCGCGAGGACGGCATCATGGTCAATCAGCACGAAAGTCCGTTTTATCCAGAGGACGCCCTCGCATGCCAGCGCGCACACAAGCGCATAGTGGAATCCTTCCCCGTCAGCCGCGTCTATCAGGCGCACATACCGACGTACCCGTCGGGACACTGGCTGTTCGGGTTTGCGTCCAAAAAATACCACCCGCTCAAAGACCTCGACGAAAAGAGGTGGAACGCGCGCGGCATTAAATGCAGGTATTACACGACGACGCTCCACAAGGGCGCGTTCTATATTCCCGCATATGTGGAGGAGCTGCTCAGTGATGTCGAACATGCAGATTGACGCTTACATGGCGTGCGACGCGGATTACGCCGACGCGAGGATAGTAATGTTCGGCGCGCCGTACGACGGAACGACTTCGTTCAGACCGGGCACGCGCTTCGGTCCGCCGCAGATACGCCGCGAATCGTTCGGGCTTGAAACGTACAGCCCGTACCTCAAAACGGATCTTACGGACATGCGGATATGCGATCTCGGCGATCTCGAACTCTGCTTCGGGGACTCCGAGGCGGTACTCGGCGCAGTCGCCGGACGTACCGCAGCCATTCTCGCGGACGGCAAACTGCCGTTCATGACGGGGGGCGAACATCTCGTGACGCTGGGCGCAGTGCGCGCCGCAGTCGCAGCGTACCCTATGCTGCACATAGTGCACTTCGACGCGCACGCGGATCTCCGCGACGACTATCTCGGCGTAAAACTCTCGCACGCATGCGTGCTCCGCCGCTGCCACGAACTGACGGGCGACGGGCGCATTCATCAGTTCGGCATCCGTTCGGGCGACCGTTCGGAATTCATATTCGCGGACAGGCATACGGACATGCACGCGCTCTCACTCGGCGGACTGGAAGAAACCCTGACCGCACTCAAAGGGCTGCCCGTGTATCTGACCGTCGACCTCGACGTGCTCGACCCGTCGGTGTTCCCCGGCACCGGCACTCCCGAACCGGGAGGAGTGAATTTCGACGAACTGCGCCGCGCCGTAACCGCGGTGTGCGAAAAGGCGGACGTGGTCGCGTGCGACGTAACGGAACTGAGCCCGCATTACGACGAAAGCGGCGCTTCCACCGCCGTCGCATGCAAGATAATAAGGGAAATGCTGCTTGCGCTCGGTGCGAAGCGCAGGTAACGGGAATACGTTCAAGGAGAATTTTATGGCAAGAGTACTCGTTATAGGCTGCGGCGGCGTCGCAAACGTCGCAATACGCAAATGCTGCATGCGCAGCGATATTTTCACGGAACTGATGATAGCCAGCCGCACTCTGTCCAAGTGCGACGCGCTTGCGCGCGACCTCAAAGGCAAAACGCGCACCGTCGTCACCACTGCAGAAGTCAATGCCGACGACCGCGCCGCGCTCGTTTCGCTCATACGTTCGTATAAACCGGACCTCGTAATGAACATCGCCCTCCCCTATCAGGACCTCGCAATTATGGACGCGTGTCTCGAATGCAAGGTAGACTATCTCGACACGGCAAACTACGAACCTGAAAATACCGACGATCCCGCCTGGCGCGCCGTATACGAAGAACGCTGCCGCAAAGAGGGCTTTTCCGCATACTTCGACTATTCGTGGCAATGGGCGTATGAAAAGCGGTATAAAAAAGCGGGGATCACCGCGCTGCTCGGATCGGGCTTCGACCCGGGCGTGACGCAGGTGTTCTGCGCGTATGCGAAAAAACACCTCTTCGACCGCATCGACACGATAGACATTCTCGACTGCAACGGCGGCGATCACGGCTATCCGTTCGCAACCAACTTCAATCCCGAAATAAACCTCCGCGAGGTGTCCGCCCCCGGCTCGTATATCGAAAACGGCAAGTGGGCGGAAGTCCCCGCAATGAGCATAAAGCGCGAATACGACTTCGACGGCGTGGGGCGCAAGGATATGTACCTGCTCCACCACGAGGAGATCGAATCGCTTGCAAAAAATTTCCCCGAGGTAAAACGAATACGCTTCTTCATGACATTCGGGCAGAGTTATCTGACGCATATGAAATGCCTCGAAAACGTCGGAATGCTGTCCACCACCCCCGTTATGTACGAAGGGCGCGAGATAGTGCCCATACAATTCCTCAAAGCGCTGCTTCCCGACCCCGCGTCGCTCGGTCCGCGCACCAAGGGCAAGACGAATATCGGCTGCATTTTCACGGGCGTTAAGGACGGCAAACCCGCGTCCGCTTATATCTATAACATATGCGACCACGAGGAGTGCTACCGCGAAGTCAAATCGCAGGCGATCTCATACACCACGGGCGTGCCCGCGATGATAGGCGCGTCCATGCTACTCACGGGCAAATGGCGCAGCCCCGGCGTATTCACTCCCGAACAGTTCGACCCCGATCCGTTCATGGACGATCTCAACGCGTTCGGACTGCCCTGGCGCGTCGTTCACAACCCCGTTCTCGTGGAATAATAATCAGGGGAGAGTTTCCGCACCGCGGTCTCTCCCCTTACCCGCATGTATGCAATATTCCGAAATTTCGGAATTCCGGCGCACCCGTGCGCACGCCGCAAGGCGGATATTAAGTTAAGCACGATAACTCCGTCCTGCGCAATCACAAAAATTACGGCATTACGCCGCATATGCGGAACGTTATAAAATAGCAATCCCGCAAAGCCGCAAGGCATGCGGCAAAAGCGGCGCTGTCTCACCCCCTCTCCGCACTGAAAAGGACAAGAAATAACGGACTTTGAGTTCCTTGGGAAGACGGGGGTGCAGTGGGAGGGAACCCTTCCTTGCAAGGAAGGGTTCCCTCCCCCCTGCAAAAACCATCCTGCAAAAACCACCCGGCAAAACCACAACCGACAGGAGAACGACCATGCACGACACACCCGTATTTATCATAGACGAGGCGCGGCTGCGCCGCAACTGCGAAACGCTGCGGCGGGTCAAGGAAGAATCGGGCTGCAAGATACTGCTTGCGCAGAAAGCATACTCGGCATATGCGACATACCCGATAATATCCGAATACCTTGACGGCACGACGGCGAGCGGACTGTACGAAGCGCGGCTGGGCAAGGAAGCGTTCGGCAAAGAAACGCATGTATACTCCCCCGCATACAAAGCGGAGGAGTTCGGGGAGATACTGAAATATGCGGATCACGTCACGTTCAATACCCCGGAACAGGTAAAGAAATACGGCGAAGCGGCTAAAGCCGCGGGCAAAAGCATCGGACTGCGTATCAATCCCGAATGTTCGACGCAGGACGGACACGCGATATACGATCCGTGCGCACCGCACTCGCGTCTGGGCACGACTGCGGCGGAGTTTGACGAGGGAGCGCTGCCGCTGCTCGACGGGCTGCACTTCCACACGCTGTGCGAGCAGAACTCGGACGCGCTGGAAACGACGCTGAACGCGGTGGAAGAGAGATTCGGCAAATATCTCGGCGGCATGAAGTGGCTCAACTTCGGCGGCGGGCATCACATCACGCGCGCGGACTATGATATACCGCGGCTCATTCGCTGCATACGGCGCATAAAAGACAAATACGGCTGCGAAGTGTATCTCGAACCGGGTGAAGCCGTGGTACTGAACGCGGGCACGCTGGTGGCGGAAGTGCTGGACGTAATGCACAACGGCATGAACATAGCCGTACTCGACGCGTCCGCCGCATGCCATATGCCCGACGTGCTGGAAATGCCCTACCGCCCGCCGATAACGGGACTGTTCCGCAAGCGCGCAGACAGCGCGTCGGGCGGCGCAGCCGATCTGTACGAATATGCGGGAGAAGGCTACGAAAAGATATCCGACGCGGGCGATCCCGGCACAAAAGCGCACGACTGCCGTTTAGCCGGGGCGACGTGTCTTGCGGGGGACGTGATCGGCGACTGGGCGTTCGACGCCATGCCGCAGACGGGCGATCGGATCGTGTTCGGAGACATGGCGCTGTATACCATGGTCAAGACCAATACGTTCAACGGCACTCCTCTGCCGTCGATCGCGTTCCGCGACCGCAGCGGCAGCGTCGCCGCTCTGCGCGCGTTCGGCTACGACGATTTCAAAAACCGTTTGTGATCTTTTTTTGCAGAGGGCGGAAACCCTTTTGTGTTTGTTTTTTCCGCAGGGGGCGGGAACCCTTCCTGATTAAGTTTGATATATACCTTCACAAAACAAAATGGAGCATTAAGCTCCATTTTCGTTTTAAAAATATTCTTATTGATAATGCATTAACTTACGTAATCTTCTATCTTACATTTAGTATTATATAAATTCACAATTCATTTCTAACCAATCTGTATATTTTTAATGGA
>CASEMM010000086.1 GCA_949289095.1 uncultured Eubacteriales bacterium
CAAAATGCGTCTTAACACATCCGAGATAGTGTATGTCGAGATAACGCAGCACATCCTGATATTTCACACGGTGCGCGGCGAGTTCAAGGCGACGGGCACGCTTGCTTTTTTGCAGAAGGAGCTTGCGGACGAGCCGTTTTCAATGTGCAACCGCTGTTTTTTCGTCAATCTCGCATACGTTACCGCGGTGAAACAGAAGGACGTATGCCTCGGCGAGACGCGGCTGCAGATATCCCGATCCAAGCGCATGTCCTTTCTCAAAGATCTGAACGACTATATCGCCGCCGTGGGCGGCTGGGAACCGAAGAAGTGACTTATATCGCGTTTTACAAATTCCTGTTCATAATAGAATTGTCCGCCGCGGAATTTCTGTTTACGTTCAGGCTCAAAAAGCGCAGGTTATATCCTCTGCGGCTGGCGGCGGGCATTATCGTACTGCTCGGATTCGCCGCCATTCCCATACCGACGGACACGGTGTATTTCACATGCGCCGAGTTTCTGCTGCTGTTCGGACTGTCGCTGCCCGTGCTCATGCTGTGCTACGACGAATCGTTCTTAGGCATACTGTTCTGCGCCATGGCGGCGTATACCTGCCAGCATTTCGCATACGAACTGACCAATCTCGTCACGTCCCTCGTGGAGCGTGGAACGAGCCCTCTGCTCGGAATGTACAGCAGTGCGGCGATAGACTTTTCCGCAATGGACAAGAGCACGCTGTTTTCCGCGGCGCTTTATCTCGCGTGTTATGTCGCGTCCTACTGGCTGGCGTTCGGAGTGTTCGGCAGGCGCATACGCGGCGGCGAGGATATGAAGATAAGAAACCTCGCGCTGTTCGCGCTGATAGGCGCGGGACTGCTCGCGGATATAGTCATCAGCTCGATCGTCACTTATTATCTCGCCGACGATTTTGCGGGAGCGACGCTCAACTATGCCACCAATCTGCTGTGCTGCATGCTCATTCTCGCATGCCAGTTCGGGCAGCTTTCCACGCGCGCCGCCGAGCGCGAGCTGGATGTCGTGCGGCACATGTGGCAGCAGGACAAGGAGCAATACGGCATAGCGCGCAGCAACATAGACCTCATCAATATCAAGTGCCACGACATGCGGCACAAAGTGCGCGAACTGACGGCGGGTAAGAGCCTTTCGGACGAGGAAATAGCGGAGATCGAGCGCTCCATTTCCGTATACGACAGCGCGATGGAAACGGGCAACGAGGCGCTGGACGTCATACTGACTGAAAAGAGCCTGCGCTGCGGCGGCAGCGGAATACGCTTTACCTGCATGGCGGACGGCGGCGCACTGTCGTTCATGAGCGATACGGACATATATTCGCTGTTCGGCAATATCATGGACAACGCGATCGAAGCCGCCGAAAAAGTGCCGGACGAGGACGGGCGCACGATAGAGCTTAAAGTGAGCGGAGCGCGCTCGTTCGTGTCCGTGACCGCCGCCAATTCATACGTCGGGGAGATAAAGTTCGGCAGCGACGGTCTGCCCGTCACTACCAAAGCGGAAAAGGACTACCACGGTTTCGGCGTCAAGAGCATAGCGTACCTCGTCGAGAAATACGGCGGCAATCTATCCATTGAGGCGGAAAACGGCGTATTCGAGCTCAATATCCTCTTTAACGCCGACGGAAGTGCGGAATAAGTATTTGTTGTGACGGAGGAAGTGCGGAATAAGTATTCGTTGTGACGGAATAAGTATTTGCCGTTGACGCGGGCGGCTTTTTGTTTTATTCTCTTGTCGATGCGGGGGCGGAAAGCCGCCGTAAAAATCAAAGGAGGATATGAAGATGGCAAAATCGGCAGGCATTCTGCTGAAAGTCAGAAAAGTGCCGTTCGGAATCATCGCCGCATGCTGCGGCATCGCGGTGTTTTTTGCGCTGTTCGGACTTATTCTGGCGTATGTGATCTCGTCGGGGATCGCGGCGCAGACGAACAACACCGTCTCTTTTCTGGAAGAGGGCTGGCAGGTGCTGGTGTTCGTCGTAATGATAATAGCCGCGGTCGTCGGCGTGTTTTCGACGGTGATGTGCGCGCTCAAACGCCGCGCGCTCATAGCCGCCCGCGACGATAAGTACTTCGAGTATGTGAACGACGGGGCGGAGAACGGCGTCGGATCTGCCGCGGGAAGCGCGGAAGGGGGGAATGCGAAATGACGTATGTGCGTAAAAGGAAAAGTATATTCGCGCGCTCGGTGTGGGTCATGCTCTCCGTGTTTTTCGCATTGCTCACCGTTGTTTTTTCGGTGGGTTCGAGCATAGCCGCGGATAACGCCGCACCCATAAACAAGACGCTGGGAGCGGAGTCGTCCATAAGAGTGCAGGTGGGCGGCGGTTCGGGAGAAGTGGTCGATCACTATCCGTCCGCGTTTATCGAAAGATACGCCGACGGCTCGCCCATCTATCAGGTGGACGAATACGGCAACAAGACCACGATCATGGACGACGAGCCGATGCGGGAGAATTCGCAGAAGATCGCGGAGCAGACGGCGGTGGAAGGCACCGTGCTGCTGTGGAACGACAACGATACGCTGCCGCTCGCCGAGGGCAGCAGAGTGAGCCTGTTCGGCATTGCGAGCGCGGAGGGCAAGTACGCGCTCAGCGGCTACGGTTCGGGCAAGGTGGACGCGATTCCGACGGACGGTTCGCTTGCGGCAGCGCTCGAAAAGAAGGGATTTGCCGTCAATAAGACGCTGGATGAAAAGTATGAGAGTCTGACGGACAGCAGCATATTCGACGGTAATTTTAATTACGGTCTGCACCAGGGCAGCTGGAACGGCGACCGCAACTATAAACCCGTATACTGCGTGAACGAAGTTCCGTGGTCTGTAATAGGACAGACGGCAACCGAAACGGTGAACGGCGATACCGCAGTTATGGTAGTTTCCCGCCGCGCGGGCGAGGACAGCGACATAATAGACAACGTGGAAAACAACGAAACGGACGTCGACGGCGGCATGAACCATCTCGAACTCACTTCCGAAGAGGCAGAAGTGCTTTCGGAGCTTGCCGCACTTAAAAGCGGCGGAAAGATTTCGCG
>CASEMM010000087.1 GCA_949289095.1 uncultured Eubacteriales bacterium
CTTCCTTCGGCGCGGACGCGCGGCAATCGCGCGCGCAAAAGCGCACCATATTCGCATTATACCATACCGCACCGTATTTTGCAATCAAATATAAGTACTTTATAGCGGGAAAGGACGAACGCGGACCGTTTGCGGCGACAGCAGCAGGTCGCTCCCGTTAATCTCGAAACTGTTCTCATTGCGGATTTGATTATAGGTTTTCAAAGAATGAGGTCATCCATTTTCACAACCTAAGCCTTTATCATTACTTATTTATTTTGAAGTTTCTTGGGTAAAGGGGCGCGGGGAAAGACCCTTCTTTTCAAAGAAGGGTCTTTCCCCGCAAAAACCTTTCCAAAAAACTCAAACCGACAGGTTTACTTGCCGACGCTGCTCACGCGCATGCCGATTGTCACTTTCTCGCCGTTTACATCCCACTCCCTGACGAAATCGCCGCCTTCAGAGAAACCGTCGCAAAGCACGTCGCCCGCCAGTCTGTCGCGGTACTTTCCGGCTGCGGAAAGCACGATCCCGCTGCCGGACAGCGAAAGCACGATGTGATCGGTAACTTCGAACCCGCTCTCCTTGCGCATGGTCTGCACCTTGCTGACGAGTTCGCGGTAATACCCCTCTTCGCGCAGTTCGGGGGTTATCTCGCAGTCGAGCACGACGGTAAGTCCGTTCTCCGTCTGCGAAACGTATCTGCCTCCCGACGATGCGGATATGAGCATATCGCTCTCCGCAAGGCTGACGGGGTTTCCGCTCACTTCGAAATCATACGTTCCTCCTCCGCGCACGGCAGCCACCGCCTCGTCCGCGTGCGCGGACAGACGCTCGCGTATGCCGCCGAGGAGTCTTCCGTATTTCGGGCCTACCGTGCGAAGCTGCGGTTTGACCTCGTAACTTATATACTTATCCGCACTGTCGGCGAACTCTATCGACTTGACGTTAAGCTCCCCTTCGAGAACTTCCGCAAGCTCCTCGCTTATCGACGATGCGTCCGAACCGCACAGAATGATGCGCCCGAGCGGCTGACGGTTCTTTATAGCCGCCGCGTTGCGCGCCGCTCTGCCGAGATTTGCCGCCGTGAGAACGAGTTCCATTCCCTTTTCGAGTTCCGCGTCAATCATGTTCGCGTCCGGAACCGGATAGTCGCACAGATGCACGGATTCGGGCGCGGCGGCGTTCACTCCGGCGACGATGTTGCGGTATATGCTCTCGCTCATAAACGGTATGAACGGAGCGCACAGCCGCGCGAGCGTTTCGAGCACCGTATACAGCGTCATATACGCCGCCTTCTTGTCCTCCGTCATTCCTCCGCCCCAGTATCTCTCGCGGCAGCGGCGGACGTACCAGTTGGACAGCTCGTCCGTGAACGCCTGTATTTCGCGCGCGGGCTCGGTTATCCTGTATTCGGACAGGCACTTGTCGACGTAAGCGACGAGAGTATTGAGGCGTGAAAGCACCCATCTGTCCATGAGAGAAAGCCTGCATTCGCCGAGAGAATATTTGGTCGGATCGAACTTGTCTATCTCGGCATAGAGCACATAAAATCCGTATGTGTTCCACAGCGTGCCGAGGAATTTGCG
>CASEMM010000088.1 GCA_949289095.1 uncultured Eubacteriales bacterium
TTATAAGCGTTATCGGTATCGTTTTGAAATCCTTTTTCATGTCTTTCGCCTCTTTTCGGTTTTAAGTTTATTCCCTTTTCCCGCGTTTGTCAAGCGGTTTGAAAAATTCTAAACGTCCGCCTCGCGCAGTACGTCGAGCAAAGACTGCTTGTCGCGGCACACCATTGCGGCATTTCGTATGCGCTTTATGTCCGGCACGCCTTTGAGATAGAACGGAATGAACGAGCGCAGCGCGGTTACGGCGTATCTGTCGCCGAAATACTCTTCGCCGTATGAAAGATGGCGCAGTATGACTTCATAGCGCGTCAGCTCGCGCCTGCCGGAGAATATCTGCGGGTTTGCCACCGCGCCCCGCCCCACGGCAACGCCGTAAACGCCCTGCTTGCGCTCCGCGATATTGTCCTCGGTCACGTCGCCGTTGCCGAGCACGGGTACGGAAACGGCTGCGGCAATTTCGCGTATTTTGTCCCAGTCCGCTTCGCCCGAATACAGCTGCTCGCGCGTTCTGCCGTGCACGGTTATGAGATCCGCGCCCGCGTCCTCCATTCTCCGAGCGAAATCAACGCAGTTTTCCGCGTCCTTAACCCCCAGCCGCATCTTGACGGTGATGGGCTTGTCCCCCTTTTTGAGCGCTCTCACTATCGCGGCGGCGCGTTCGGGATCGAGCATGAGCGCGCTTCCCTCGCCGTGCCCGAACACCTTGCGCACGGGACAGCCCATATTCACGTCCACTATGTCGAACTTACGCATTTCGGGATGAAACAGCGCGCGGTAAAACTGCTCCGGCTCGTGCCCGAAAAGCTGCGCGCAGGACGGCGACTCGTTCGTGGCGACGGCGAGCAGCGCCGCCGTCTTTTTGCTCTTGTGTTCCAGTCCCGCCGCGCTCACCATTTCGGTGACCGTCAGATCCGCGCCGAAATCGCGGCACAGCCGCCTGAAAGCCACGTCGCTGTAACCCGCGAGAGGCGCAAGCGTAACGCAGCCGGGACGGAGCAATGTCCTTATGTCCGTCATTTAAGTTCCGAAACCTTTGTTATCTTTCCGCTCGTGAACGCAGCGGCGAGCGCGTTTACTTCCCTTATGAGATCGGGCTCGATGTCCGCTCCGGATTTAAGCGCGCCGCATGCGCATATGAGCAGATCGCGCGCCGAACGCTCCTCCGCGTCGTTGACCAGTCCCGCTTCGACGAGTTTTTTAAGCGTCTTCTGCAATTTGAGCAGCGCGGGAAACGTGTCCGGAATGCGCGCGAGCTTGCTTTCCAGCGTTTCGGCGTGCTTTTCCTTCGCCTTCGCCGCTTCCCAGCGTTCGAGAGCCTGCGCCTCGTCGTCCGCTCTGTCCTCGCCGAAAATGTGCGTATGACGGGTCACGAGTTTGCGCACGAGCTCGTCCACGACGTCGAGACGCGTGAACTCGCCCGCACGCTCCGCGATGTCGCAGTGAAACAACGCTTGCAGGAGTATGTCCCCCGTCTCCTCGCGCATGCCGCCGACGTCGCCCGCGTCTATCGCGTCGCACAGCTCATACGCCTCTTCTATCGCGTTCTTGCGTATACTGCCGTGCGTCTGCGCCCTGTCCCACGGACAGCCGCCCTCGCCCGTCAGCGCGCGCATGACGTGGATGAGGTCGCCGTCCGAATATCTCGGTTTGAACAGGCTCGCGCTGCCCTCTGCGAACGCCTCGCCGCCTGTGACAGCAATATGTCTGCCGTACAGTTTTTCGAGATATTTTTCCGCGCGCGCCGCGTCCGTAATATCTGTGACGTGCAGGTCGTAGCGCGTGTCTATGAGCGCGTCGTAAAGATCCGCCTCCGTTACCGTGAATACGCTCTTCATCTGCTTGCCTTATAACCCGCTTTTTCTATTGCCGCGATTATCTGCTCGTCCGTCGCGCCGCCCTCCACCTTCGCCGTACCCGATCCGAGGTCGACTTCCGCTTTGAGCCCCAGCTCTTCGAGCGCCTTGGTGACGCGCCCCGCGCAGTGCATGCACATCATGCCTTCCACTTTGAATGTTCTCATATCAGTCTCCTTTGCCGCATTGCGGCCGTTTCCGTTTTTATTTTCGTTCGCGTCCGCGCCGCATGCCGGTCCGACGTTTATCGGACAGGACTCCGCAGCCTCCGCTTCCGCGTTTTTACCCGCTTTCTGCTTTTTAAGCCCGATATTGAGTCTGAGCGAGTTGAGCACGACGCACACGCTGGAAACGCTCATCGCCGCAGAGCCTATCATGGGCGTTATCGTAAAGCCGAGCGCGGCGAACGCGCCGCCCGCTATCGGCATGCAGATGAGGTTGTATATGAACGCCCAGAAGAGATTCTCTTTTATTATTCTCATCGCGCGGCGGGAAAGCGAGATGCCGAACGCCGCCTTTTCCGGATTGCCGCCCGTCAGCACGAAGTCCGCGGAGTTGATCGCAATATCAGTTCCGCCGCCCATGGCGAATCCGACGTCGCTCGCCGCAAGCGCGGGCGCGTCGTTTATGCCGTCGCCCACGAACGCCACGCGCTCGCCGCGCGCTCTGAGTTTTCGTATATACTCCGCCTTATCTTCGGGTCTGAGCGACCACGCGGCATCGTCGATACCCAGCTCGCCGCGGATGTACGTCGCCGCCCCTTCGCCGTCTCCCGTCAGCATGACGGTCTTTATTCCCATTCTTTTAAGCTCGGCTACAGCCTCTTTCGCGCCCTTTCTCGGCGCGTCCGCGACTCCGAACGCGAGAACCGCTTCGCCGCCCGTCATGACTATTATCGCGCTGCCGCCCGCGCGGCGTATGTCTGCTATGCCGTCCGCGAACGCGGACAGATCCGCACCCTTCTCCGCGGCGAGCGCCGCGCTGCCGATGACGTATTCCTTTCCGTCCGCCCTGCCGCTTATGCCGCCGTAAAACTGCGCGAAGTCCGTCGCCTCTGGCGCGGTCACGTCCGCTCCGTACCCGGATATCGCCGCGCTTATCGGGTGGGAACTGAGCCTTTCCACGGCTACCGCCGCCGCAAGGTGCGACCTGTCGCCGTATACGGCAATAACGCGCGGCTTACCCTCCGTCACGGTTCCCGTCTTGTCGAACGCGACTACGGTTATTCTGCCCGCGTGTTCGAGAGCCGCCGCGCTGCGCACGAGAATGCCCTCTCTCGCCGCGCGTCCCACGCCCACGGTAACCGCAACGGGCGTCGCAAGTCCGAGCGCGCACGGACAGGAGATGACGAGCACGCTCGCCGCGAATATGACCGAATGCGCGACGTCGGGAGAACCGCTTGACGCACCCGTTACTATCATCCATACGGCGAACACGGCGACCGCTATGCCTATGACCGCGGGCACGAATATGCCGCTTATCCTGTCGGCAAGCCGCCCGACGGGCGCTTTATCCGCGGACGCATTCTCCACCGCCTCTATTATGCGGGATAGCGTCGTGTCCTCGCCCACCTTTTCCGCGCGCACTTTCAGATATCCGCTTTCCAGAGTACACGCGCCTATCACCTTGTCGCCGCCGCGCACGTCGCGCGGAATGCTTTCGCCCGTTATCGCGGCTTCGCCCACAGCCCCCTCGCCGTCCGTCACCTCGCCGTCCGCGGGAATGCTCTCGCCCGCTTTTACGATGAATATATCGCCGACGGTCAGCATCGCCGCGGGGATAAGCTCCTCTTTTCCGTCGCGCAGCACCCGCGCCTTATCCGGGCGCAGCGAGATAAGTCCGTCTATCGCCGTCGTCGTGCGCGTCTTGGACAGCGCTTCGAGGAACTTGCCCACCGTCACGAGCGTGAGCACCATTGCGGCGGAATCGAAATACAGATACGAACGCGCCGATGATATCGCCGAATGCAGCGCGTCTCCCGTCAGCGCTCCGTCCGCGTTAAACAGCAGCACCGTACCGTATATGCCCACGGCGAACGAAGCTATGCTGCCGAGGGAAACGAGCGTATCCATATTGAACGATCCGTGGCGCAGCCCCTTTGCCGCGCTTACGAAAAACTTCCGGTTGACTATCGCAATCGCCACGGTCAGCGCCATCTGCACGAACGCGCCCGCCACTGCGCCCCATTTGCCGGGCAGATCCGGCAGTCCGATCATATGCCCCATGGCAAAGTACATCTCCGGGATCAGCAGAATCACGGACGCTATCAGCCTCCGCAGCGTGAGTTTCGCCTCTTTCGCATGCACTTCGCCGAGGCTCTTATGCTCCGTGCGCTCATGCGCGCCGTAGCCTATATCCGTTACCGCCTTTATTATCCTGTCCGCAGCCGCCTCGCCGTCGACGGTAAGCGTCGCCGAAAGAAGATTGACGGACGCGCTCTTCACGCCCGCCACTCCCTTAGCCGCGCGCTCCACCGCCGCGCTGCACGCCGCGCAGCTCATTCCGGTTATATCGTACACCTTGATCATAACTTCTTCTCCGACCATCCGTTAACCGCGGTTATTTTATTCCGCAAGAGTAAGTATACAGCCGTTTATAGTTTTTGTCAAGGAAATTAACCCGGACCTGACGGCGGCAATTTTTACGCCGCAAACGCATAAAACCGATCACTCGGCGATTGCGGAAATGCGGGAAACATCCCCGCCGCAAAGCGCGTCAATGTTCTCGGAAATTTTCTCCGGAGGCCAGTCCCACCACTTTATACGCAGCAGAAGCCGTATCGCGTCGTCGTCGAAGCGCATGCGCACCACCCTGCACGGATTGCCGGCTGCAACGGCGTACGGCGGGATATGCCCCGCAACCACCGAATTTGCGCCTATTATCGCGCCGTCACCCACACGCGCGCCGGGCAGAAACGTGACGTGCTGTCCTATCCACACGTCGTTGCCTATCACGGTATCCCCTTTCAGAGGCAGATCGCTCAGGGACGGAGTATGCGCCTCCCAGCCGCCGCCCATGATATTGAACGGATACGTCGTAATGCCGTTCATGCGGTGATTGGCGCCGTTCATTATGAACTCTACGCCCTTTGCGATGGCGCAGAACTTCCCTATGACGAGCCTGTCGCCTATAAAATCATAGTGATGCGTCACATGCTCCTCGAACCTGTCCGCACCGTCCGCGTCGTCGTAGTAAGTATAATCGCCTATGATTATGTTCGGACGGCTGACGACGTTCTTTATGAAGCAGACGCTCGGAATATCCGCGTTCGGAAAAGCCTTATTCGGATCGGGTCCCATACGTTCACCTCGCATATTGATTTCCGCCATTATACCATGCCGCCGCAGAAAGCGCAAGAAAACGCGCGCGGCGGACGGATGTTCGGGCGATAAGTCGGAAACGAAACGGCGCCCCGTAACGGTAAAACCGTTACGGGGCGCCGCAACAATAGTGCAGTCGTTTTGTTATTCGCCGAATGCCATGGAAGCGAGCGAATTAAAGGTACCCGGGAAGCAGAGCAGAATTACGCAGCCTGCGACTACCACCAGATAGATGATGAGCAGCCATATCCGTCTCGACGCAAACTCGAATCCCGAAAGCGCGAGCGCGACGAGCGTCGCCCAATACTTTATGTATTCGAGAATGCCCGTTGCCTCTCCGAGGAAGTGCCCTCCCACAAAGCCGGAAAGACCGGTGTTGAGCAGGCAGAGCAGCCAAAGGATGACCGTAAAGAAAGAAATCACCTGCCCGAGAACGTTCGTAAACTTGACGATGGGGTTATCTTGTCTCATAATCGACCTCCTTATAAAGTACCTTTATTATACTACCGTCCGCGCTCTGCGTCAATACTCTTTTCCGATTTTGGCAGCTTTTTAATCGAACTTTAATTATCCGGGCGAAGCAGCGAAGACGAGCGCACGGAGACTGCGCGGGCGCCCGCATCGCAGCCCGCTTCGAGTGCGGCGCGCAAACTTTTTCCGTCGTGCAGCGAAAGCAGAGCGGCGGCAAAAAACGCGTCACCCGCGCCCGTGGTATCCACCGCCTCGACCGCATGCGCGGGAGCGCGGACGAACGCACCCTCCCTTGCCGCAACCGCGCCGTCGCCGCCGAGGGTTACGAAAACCGTCTTTCCGCCCGCCGACAGGGTTTCCGCCGCGGCGCGCGCGTCTTTTTCGCCCGTCAGCAGTTCCGCCTCTTCTTCCGACAGTTTGACTATGTCCGCATATCCGACGGTTTCGAGCGACGCCGCGACGGCGTCGCTTTCCGTGCGGTAAAGCCCGCTCCGCAGATTGACGTCGAACGATACCCGCAGTCCGCGTCCGCGGGCGAGCGCAGCCGCTCTGCGGGCATAACCGCGCCCGCGTTCGGTGCGCAGCATGAGCGAACCGAGATGAAGAATGCCGCGTTCCGGCAAAAGCGAGGCAAGCTCGCACTCATCGAGCATCGTATCCGCAGTGCCGTCCGCCTTAAAAGAAAACGACCGTTCGCCGCTCCCGTCTATGCGTATGTATGCGGCTGCCGTCGGAAGATCGGAGCGTATAACGCGCGCGCTTATGCCGCAGCCGTATGCGACGGACGCAAGCATATCTCCGAGAGCGTCTTTGCCGACGCAGCCGTAAAATCCCGATTCACCGCCGAGAGCGAGCACGTTGCAGGCGACGTTGAACGGCGCGCCGCCTGCGCGCGCATGCCGTCCGTCCGCGCTTTCCGTTATATCGGCAAGCAGTTCCCCCGTACAGAAAATCATACGTCCTCCCGAAAAAAGAGCGCCCCGAAGGGCGCTCCCGCATTCCGTCGTTATCCGGCGGTTTCCCCGTCCGGACCGTCTTCCTCTTCGTAAGGAGCGGCTTTGGCAACGCAAACCACCTGCCCCATTCCCTTGACT
Source organism: uncultured Eubacteriales bacterium (assembly GCA_949289095.1). Lineage (GTDB taxonomy): Bacteria > Bacillota > Clostridia > Christensenellales > Pumilibacteraceae > Protoclostridium. Next base: position 6,736 of record CASEMM010000088.1, read on the forward strand.
TTCATCAGGCGCACTCCGCGCGTATCGCGGGAAATCTTACTGATCTCCTTTGCGCGCATGCGGATTATCGTACCGTTGTCCGCTATGATCATCACGTCTTCGTCGGGGTCGACGAGTTTGAGATTGACGAGTTTGCCTGTCTGTTCGTTAAACACTCCCGCTTTAACGCCCTTGCCCGCGCGCGATTGCAGACGGTATTCGTCTATATCCGTGCGCTTACCGTAACCGAACTGCGAA
>CASEMM010000089.1 GCA_949289095.1 uncultured Eubacteriales bacterium
AAAATACGGCGTAAGCGTCGAGTCGCTCCATATGCGGCAGTCGTCAATGCTCGTCATCGTCACTTTGCCGTCCGCGTCCGTTGCGGCAAATCCCGCAAGTTCGCGCACGTCTGCGACCGCGCTCGTGTCAAACGTGTCGGACGGTACGACGTCGCCTTTTTTCACTTGCAGGGTTGTTGCTCCGCCCGCGAACGTTACGAGAGAGCCCTCTTCCATGGAGACCGTGACCTGCTCTGCTTCCGCGGGATCGGAAGGCGTGTAGCCCGAATCGTAATCGAACATACCGTCGTAATCCGGACGGTCGTTTTCATACGCATTGTCGAGATTAAGCTCCGTGTCTATTTCCGTAGGCGGTTTTCCGTTATCCGCCTCGTTTCCGCACGCGGAAGCAAAAACGAAAACAACCGCCGAAAGTACGACGGCGGCTATGCACGAAAACCTCTTCGCCGCTCTTTTCATCGCTTGTCACCTCACTCGGATTTCGGATGAAAGACGGCATATAAAAGCATATGAAAAATCAGTTTCCCCCCATCACCCGTCTTTATTATATCATTTAACCGCCCCGATGTACATTGCAAATTTTACACAAATCTGCCTCAAAATATTGCATTTTTTCCACAAAAGCCGCATGTCCGGGCTGTCAGCCGTACGGCGAAAAGGAGTGCGGGCGGAAACTGCGCCCGAAAAATACGGTCATAACGCTTGCCAAACAACGGACATATCGGGTATAATGAAACAAATGGCGCGTTACAGGAAATACGACAAACGGAATAAGGACTACTATCTGTCCGAACTCGACGAGCGGACGCTGCGGATAAGGGCAATCGCGCTGCGCGTTCTGACCATAGCGGCGGTCGCCGCGTATGTGCCGTTCGTCGCGCTGTACTTCGTCGGATACCGCGCGGCGGCGTATATAGCGGAAAGCTACGACGCACTGTCCGCGTACATCGCGCTCACGTTCGCGCTGCCCGTCGCTCTCGTATGGTGCGCGGTGTTTTCGTTTCTGTCGTATACGCCCGTGCGGGAAATGCCGGCGAGAAAGAGCCCCCCGTTCGGCTACCGCGCCGTGCCGTATATAGGGCTGCTCGTCGCGCTTCTGCTTTCCCTCGCCTTTGCCGTATATCACACGGTGCTTACCGCGCTTACGGGCGGCGCTCCCTCGGACATCGGCGGGGCGGTGTCGCTGTGGATATGTTTCGCCGCGGTCGCGGCGTACTATCTTCTCGCGTTTTTCACTTACCGCGCAAGCGTGCTTATCGAAGTGGAAACGGACGACGATGCGGAAGCGGAACGCATAATTCTCCCCACCTTCCGCCTCACGGAAGAGGAAATCGAGCGAGGCAAGACGGAATTCGAACCGCCGAAGGAAAAGAAAAAGAAAAAAACCGGCAAGGAAAATCTCGGCGGAAGCGCCTCGGACGGCAAGACCGACGGCGATGCCGAAAGCGATTCCGGCAGCGCCGGCAAAAAGAACTGACGCAACTCGGCGACATGCGCGAAGCAACGGCGGTGACGGGATCACCGCCGTTGTTCGTTTTACCGGTATTGCCGCATGGTTTTTTACGCCGCAAACAAGATTCCCGGCGGGCGCGGAAAAACGCACAAAGTTCATAACGCGGGAGCGACGGGCATACAATCCGAATATGGACATATGCGAAAAATACGGGACATGCCCCGGCGGACTGGAAAGCGCGGAAGCGGAAAGGCGGCGCAGTCTGTACGGAGAAAACGTGCTGAAAAAGAAAAAACCGCCGTCGCTCGCACGGCGGTTCCTACGCCAGCTCAAAGACCCCATGCTCATCGTGCTGCTCGGCGCGGCTGCCGTCGGTCTGGCGCTCGCCGCAACGGACTTTTCCGCAGGCGCGCTGTTCGAACCGCTGCTCATCGTCGCCATCGCGTGCATGAACGCGCTGCTTTCCGCTGTTCAGGAGAGCAGCGCGCAGAAATCGCTTGACGCGCTCGCGGGAATGAACGCCGCAAAGTGCAAGGTACGCAGAGACGGCAGAGAGTGCGTCATAGACGCGCGCGAACTCGTTCCGGGCGACGTAGTACTGCTGCACGCGGGCGACGTCGTGCCTGCGGACTGCATACTTACCGACGCACACTCGCTGTCGGGCGAAGAAAGCATGCTGACGGGAGAAAGCATACCCGTTGAAAAGACGGACGGCGACACGGTGTTCTCCGGCTGCCGCATTCTCACGGGCAGCGGTACGGCGGTAGCGGACGCAACGGGCATGAGCACGGAGATGGGACGCATTGCCGCGCTGCTGGACGGAGCGGACGAACGGCTCACTCCCTTGCAGACGCGGCTCAAAAAACTGAGCGAACAGCTGGGAGTGCTCTCCCTCGTCATATGCCTCGTCGTGTTTGCACTCGGTCTCGCCGGCATATATCTGCTCGGAAACCGCGAACTGACGACTATAACCCTGCTGATGACGGCAGTCGCGCTCGCGGTGTCCGCTCTGCCCGAAGGACTGCCGACAACGGTTACGCTCGTACTCAGCGCGGGCATGCGCCGCCTCGCGGGCAGAAAGGCGGTCGTGCGCAAGCTGCCCGCAGTGGAAACTCTCGGCAGCATATCCGTCATATGCACCGACAAGACGGGCACGCTGACGACGGGACGGATGACCGTTACGGAATATACGGACGAGCGGACGCTGACGCTTGCGGCTTTATGCACGGATAACGCGTCCGACCCGACGGACGCAGCCATACTCGAACGCATGCCCCGCCCCGACTGCGTACGTCTGTCGCTCACTCCGTTCGACAACAAGACGCGGAAAATGAGCGTTATCGTGCGCTGCGGCGGACAACTGCTCGAAATAACGAAGGGCGCGGCGGAAAGCGTACGGCCGTCTGCTGCGGACACAGCCGCTGCCATGGAAGCGCGCGGGCTGCGCGTGCTCGCCGTAACTTACCGCGAACTGCGCTCACCCGACGATCTCGGTGAAGGCGGCGCGGAGTTTGCGGGACTTATAGGACTTTCGGACCCGCCCCGCCCCGAAGCCGCCGGAGCGGTTGCGAAATGCGTGAGCGCGGGAATACGTCCCGTCATGCTGACGGGCGACGGAGCGGGCGCGGCAAAGGCGGTCGCCGCCGCCGTCGGAATGGACGCGCGCCGCGTACTCACGGGCGCGGATATAGAGCGCATGACGGACGACGAGCTTTCCGAAAACTTAAAAGAAGTAAACGTGTTCGCCCGCGTCACGCCGTCGGACAAACTGCGTATAGTCGGACTGCTGCAAAAAAGCGGCGAAGTCGTGGGAGTAACGGGAGACGGGGTGAACGACGCGCCGGCGCTGCGCACGGCGGACATAGGCTGCGCCATGGGCAGCGGCACGGAAGTCGCCAAAGCGGAAGCGGATATCGTACTGACCGACGACAATTTCGCAACGATCGTGGATGCCGTGGAAACGGGACGCGGCGTTTTCGGCAATATCCGCAAGGCAGTCGCGTTCCTGCTCGGAACGAATATAGGCGAAGTCGTCGCCGTCGTGCTCGCAATGATATTCACGTTCGATTCCCCGTTGCTGTCCATGCAGCTGCTGTGGATAAACCTCGTGTCCGATTCCCTGCCCGCAATCGCGCTCGGCTCGGAAAAAACTCCTCCCGACGTCATGAAGAAAAAACCGCTCGGACGAGGCGAAGGCATTTTTACGCGCGGCATGCTCGTGCGTCTCATACTCCACGGGCTGCTGTTCGGCGGACTCTGTCTGGCGGCATTCTACACCGTGCTCGCACGCACGAACGACATCGCCGCGGCGCGTACCGCATGTTTTCTCACTCTCGGCGTGTCGCAGATACTGCACGCGTATAATCTGCGTTCGGATAAACCGCTGTTCACCCTGCGTTCGCACAACCGCATGCTCAATATTTCCTCCGCCGCAGGCATAGCGCTCGTTGCGTTCGCGGTATTCGTGCCGCCGGTCGCCGCTGCGTTCTCGATGAGCGTTCCGTCGTTAGGCACGACGCTGTTCTGTCTCGCGCTATCCGTCATTCCGCTCGTCATCGACGAGAGCGTCAAGCTGTTTCTGCATTTCCGGGCAAAACGCAGCCGGCCGCTGTCCGTATGACAAAAGAGGAGCGCGGCGCGCTCCTCGGGGATTTTCCGTACCGACCGACGTTACGCCGACGCGGCTTCGCCGTCGGCTACGTCCTTTATGCGCAGAATGGCGACGGTATCGTTTTCGCGTATGAGCGTGTCGCCGCGCGGAACGAGAGCCTCTCCGCCCCGCTTTATCATTGCGACAAGCGTGCCGGAAGGCAGTTTCAGCTCGCGCAGGCGTTTGCCCAGCCACTTGTGCTTTTTGCCCACTACCTGCTCGTACATGCCGAAATCGTCCTTGCCCTTGAACTCCGGCGCGGCGGCGACGAGAACGTCCCCTTCTTCGAGGACGGTCGCGCCGGACGGCACGACGGCGTCCCTGCCGCGCAAAACGAGCAGTATAAGCACCTCTTTCGGCATCTCCGCGTCGCGCAGAGCACGCCCTCGCCAAGGACTGTCCGCGTCCACACGCATGCGAATGAAGCCTATGCCGGAATCCTCCTCATAGTCGTTGAACGTGCGCATGACTGTGCCGCTCGCGTCTATCATGTCCGTCTTTTTCGAAATAAACGGCAGCAGCGTACCCTGCACGACGACGGAAAGCAGCACCACGCAGAACACGAGGTTGAAAAGATTATACGGCAGCGTATCCGCTCCGCCCGCGCTCGTGGCGACTATCGCAAAAACTATGGACGCGACGCCGCGCAGTCCCGCCCAGCTGACGACGAGTATTTTATTCCATTTCACGCGGAAGGGCAGCAGCAGCGCGGATACGACGAAAGGGCGCACCGCAACGGTGAGCACGACGAATATGAGCAGCGCGGGGAGCATGACTTCGGGCAGACGCGAAGGCGTGGCGAGCAGTCCGAGAAGAAAGAATATCATCATCTGCGCGATACCGGTCAGACTGTCGCAGAATTTGGAAAACTCCCGCTTCCTGCCTATGCCGGAGTTGCCTATCATTATTCCGCAGATATACACCGCGAGATAGCCGTTGCCGCTTATGGCGGCTATGCCGGACGCAATGGACGGCACCTGCGGAAGCACATAAGCGAGCACTGCGACGGCGAGCAGGAATATCGTACCTCCCTGACCGACGGTCATCGGGAGTTTTTTGAGTATGAAAATCGCCGCAAAACCGAAAGCCACGCCTATGACCGCGCCCAAACCCACCTGACAGACGAGCAGCAGCGCCGCCTGACCTCCGCCGTATCCGGGCACGGTAAGCAGCGACACGAACAGCATGGTCAGCATATACGACATGGGATCGTTCGAGCCGGACTCCATTTCGAGCAGGGACGACGTATTGTATTTCAGATTGAGCCGCCTGCTGCGCAGAATGTTGAACACGCTCGCCGCATCCGTCGACGCGACGACCGAACCTATGAGCATGCTTTCCAGCCAGCCGACGGACGCGCCGAACACTCCGTTGAGAACGAGATACACCGCCGCGCCGAGTGCACCCGCCGTCAGCGCAGTACCCGCGAACGACAAAACGGCTGCCTGCCCGAGAACGGGGCGAGCCGCCTTGAAGTTAGTGCCGAATCCGCCGTAAAATATGATGAAAATGAGACATATCGAACACGCCGTTTCCGCAAAGCCGTAGTTATCGAACGCGATCCCGCCGATTCCGTCCTCGCCGAACAGCAGACCTATGCCTATGAACAGCACGAGGGAAGGTATTTTCAGTTTTTCGGACAGTCTGCCGACGAACACGCATATGAGTATAACGACGCCGACGAGCAGCAACACGAGCACATAGTCCACTCTATCCCACCTCCGCAAACTTATTCCCTGACCCTCTGTGCGGATATTTTACCATACTTTCATGAAAACCGCAATTCAATTCCCCGCTCCGCGCGAATAAATTTTCGACGCGGAACCGCCGGAGAGCGGACGCGATCCCGTCACGCCGTGCGCGGTTTCGGTACGTTACGCCTGCGGCGCACGAAATATCTGACGAGTTTCATCGCTTCGGACACGGGAATTATCGCAAAGCCTACGGCGAGACAGACAAAATACAGACCGGCGCTTATCGGTTCGAGCCCGAACGCTCCGTTCACGCCGGGAATGTATATTATCGCGGTGGTGAGCGCGAGCGACGCGGCGGACGTAATAAAGAGTATTACGTTCGGATCGCGGAAATCGAACGCGCTGCGGCGCTGCGAACGCACGTTGAACGCATGGAACAGTTTGATCGCGCAGAACGTGAAGAACGCAGCCGTCGTACCCGCATTGCTCGTCGTATTCACTATCGGTTCTCCCGAAGTCATAAGATTGCCCACGAAATACGCAAGCAGCGTCAGCGCGGCGATCGCAACGCCCTGCACGAGAAGATCGACGCCCAGTCCGTCTGCGAACAACCCCTGTTTCGCGGGGCGGGGCGGACGCGTCATTACGTTCTTCTCCGCCTTTTCCAGCCCCATCGAAAGCGCGGGAAAGGTGTCGCCTATCATATTTATCCAAAGCAGCTGCGTCGCGCCGAGCACCGTGAATCCCATCATGGACGCAATGAACACTGCGATGACCTCGGCGAGGTTGCTCGAAAGCAGATAAAGTATCGCTTTGCGGATATTGTCGTATATCCGTCTGCCCTCGCCCACGGCAGTGACGATCGTTGCGAAATTATCGTCCGAAAGCACCATATCCGCAACGTTCTTCGTCACGTCGGTACCCGTTATGCCCATGCCTACGCCTATATCCGCCGCCTTTATCGAAGGCGCGTCGTTAACGCCGTCGCCGGTCATGGCGGTGACTTTGCCGAGCGCTTTCCACGCGTTTACTATGCGCGTCTTGTGTTCGGGGCGTACGCGCGCGTAAACGGAATACCGCTTCACGCCTTCCGCGAAATCCTCATCGCCGATCTCATCCAGTTCCGCGCCGGTTATCGCCTCGCTCCTGTCCTTTATTATGCCGAGTTCCAGACCTATCGCCACCGCGGTGTCGACATGGTCGCCCGTTATCATGACGGGGCGTATGCCCGCCCTGCGGCATTCTTCGACGGCCGCCTTCACTTCGGGACGGACGGGATCCGTCATACCCGTCATGCCGATGAACGTCATATCCCGTTCCGCCGCTTCCGCATCCGTCGTTATTGCGGAACAGTCCTTTTCCGCCGCCGCAAGCACGCGCAGAGCGCGGTCCGCCCAGCTCTTATATACGCCGAGTATCTTTCTGCGGTCGTCGTCCGTCATCTCGCGCGTTACGCCGCCGTCCGTTATTTTCGTGCAGCGTTTCAGCACCTCGTCCGGCGCGCCCTTTGTGTACTGAACGAACCCGCCGCCCTTGCGGAAAAAGACGGTCATCATCTTGCGCATGCTGTCAAACGGTATCTCTCCCGCTCTCGGAGATTCCGCTTCCGCAGCAGTCTTGTCGAAACCGCCGCCCAGCGCGAATGCGACGAGCGCGTTCTCCGTCGGTTCGCCGCTTACCTCGCCGTCGACGACTTTGGAATCCGAACACAGACTCATCGCCCGCGCAAGCAGATCTATATCGCTGCCGTAACTCTCCGTCACCGTCATTTTATTCTGCGTCAGCGTGCCGGTCTTATCCGAACAAATGATCTCCGCGCAGCCCAGAGTTTCCACCGCGGTCAGCTTACGCAGAACCGCTCCGCGCGCGGACATCTTGGTAACTCCCATCGACAGCACTATAGTGACTACCGTCGCAAGACCTTCGGGAATCGCCGCGACGGCAAGGCTGACGGCAAGCACGAGGCTGCCGAGTACGGTTACCTCATTTACAACGTCCGCGCGTATGAGATTGACAGCAAACACGACCGCGCATACAGCCACCACTACGACGGTAAGCAGCTTGGACAGCCACGAAAGTTTCTTTTGCAGAGGCGTCTTTTCCTCGCGTGCGGATTCGAGTACCCCCGCAATCTTACCCATCTCGGTATTCATGCCGGTCGCGGTAACTATCGCCATGCCGCGTCCGTAAACGACGGTGGAACCGGAATACACCATATTCGCGCGGTCGCCGAGCGGTACGTCGTCGCCCGAAAGCGCTCCGGTACTTTTTTCCGACGGAACGCTTTCACCGGTAAGCGCGGATTCCTCGCATTTGAGCGACGCGCTCATCGTTACGCGCGCGTCCGCGGGAACGCTGTCGCCCGCTTCAAGCGAAATCAGATCGCCGGGCACGAGAGCGCTGCTCTTTATTCTTTCCTGTCTGCCGTCTCTTATTACCTTGCACTCTGCGGCGGTCAGTTCTCTGAGCGCTTCTATCGCGCTGTCCGCCTTCGCCTCCTGCACCATGCCGAGTATCGCGTTGAGCAGCACGACGGCGACTATTATTATGACCTCGGCAAGACCGCTGACGTCGAATCCTTCGCCCGAACTGCTGTTCACGATAACGAGTACAAGGCTTATGACCGCCGCCGCGATAAGAATGATTATCATAGGGTCGGCAAGCTGTTTGAAAAAACGCACCGCAAGCGGCGTCTTTTTCTTTTCGCGCAGTTTATTCTCGCCGCAAACCGCGATCCGCTGCGCCGCCTCTTCCCCGGTCAGTCCCGCGCGCGCGTCCGTTTTCAGTTCAATTGCTACGGCTTCCGCCGTTTCGAGATACTCTTTCATTCCTTTATTCTCCGTTCTGCCCTTTTTCAAAAAAAACGACCCGCGTACCGAAAAGAAACGGTACGCGAGTCTCATTATTGAAAACAATCCCAGACGGCGGCGCCGTCGGCTGTTGGGAATTGTTACGCTCCGCCGCGGCGGGCGCGCAAATTACTCCCTCGCATAAATCACTGTTGAATTTTATATACAGATTATAATATGCGGCGGCGGTATTTGTCAACCGTTCCGAGCAAATTTGCCGCAAAAATCATTCGGTGCGCAGCGCGACGACGGGATCCTGCTTCGCCGCCTTCGCCGCAGGGATAAGCCCCGATACGAGCGTGAGCGCAACGGACAGCGCTATCATGATAAGCGCCTGCCAGGGCGGAAGCGCGGCTATCGTGTATATTCCCGTAAATCCGCCTATTATGAGGTTTGCTATGAGACTGAGGATATACGTAACCACTATTCCTATTATGCCCGCAAGCAGACCGATTATGGCGGTTTCCGCGGTAAACAGATTCTTTACGTCCCGCTTTCTACCGCCCATGGCGCGTATGACGCCTATCTCCTTTATGCGCTCGACGACGGATACGAACGTGATTATGCCTATCATGACCGTAGACACCACGAGGGATATGGACGTGAACACGATCAGCGCGACGGTTATCATGGTGATGAGCATTCCGATCATCTCCATGATCACGCCGACCGTATCCGTGTATTGTATCTGATCCAGTTCGTCCTTACCGGCATTCCATGCGTCGAGAGCCGCCGTTACCATATCTTTGTTTTCGAAATCCGTTATATGAAATGTAATCCGCGAAGGCAGCGAACACCCGCCGAGTTCGCTGAGATATACGACTCTGTCCGACGTACCGTAGATCGCAAGGATAAGCATGTTTTTTATAGCGCCGAGTTTTGCGGCATCGTCCGGGAACTGAGCAAGCGCGTCGTCTATCATCTCCTCGAATTCCTCGCGCGAGTACATCGAGGAAATCATTCCGAGCCCCGACGTAACCGCGCCGGAATTGCCGTAAGTACCGAATCCTTCGGTAACGCTTTCTTTTTTGTTTCTTATTATCGCTCCCGTCGCTTCGTCCTTGTAATCGTAATAGAAATAATACGAATACGTCACGTTCGTTATATATTGTTCGGACTCCTTGACCTCGCCGCCCTCCGAATCCGTCATGCTTTTCGCGTTCTTCACGACAGTGGACATCGTTTCCGGATTATTCTCACGCTCATGGACGTATTCGGAAAGCGCTTTCGTATAGTACATGCCTGACGACAGCGCCCCATACATGACGTCGCTCTTCGGTTTCAGTATGCACACGACGTTCATCTCCATAGCCTCCGCCTGTTCCTCCGATGTGAATTCATCCGCATACGCGTTATAAACATAGCTGTCGGGCATGCCGCCTATCCCGCGCGAATAATCGTATACGACATCGTTGGGATACCAATAGAATTTACGCGCATTCTCACCCACGAAATCGTCATAATCGTAAGGATCGGTCATGTGCGGCTGATCCGGATCGTAATATTCGTTATATCCGCCCGCATCGTCGGATTCGGCTTTACTGAATGCATAATTCGCAAATTCGCGCGACGTGACATATCCGAACTGCGCGAGCATGAGATCGGTCACTTCGTCATCCGAATTGAGAACGAGCACAAATGCGTCCCTGTCCGATTGTTCGGGATATTCGCCCGCGATCACGTCGTACTGCGAACGTATGTATTCCTCGCTGTCGGGCAGTTCGCTGAACGTTCCGATGCTGCTTATCATACTCGAATACGATGCGTATTCCTCTATGTGAGAGAGCACGCCGGCATAAATGGCGCGTATGCCCGATATGGACACGCGTGCATTTTCGACGGGATTGCCGTCACTGTCATTCGTTCCGTCTTCGGCATACGCATAATCGGTATAAATATTGTTCGCAAAATTCGTACCGTATGCCAGACGCACCGCTTCGTAATACTGAGATACGGCGTCGGACGTCACATAGTCAACATAATCCTGCGTTATGTTGTTCGTTATCTGCGCGCCTCCGAGCTCCGTCAGCGTCTCCACCACACTGTTGACATACACTTTGTTGTCCTCGTGCCACGATTTATCCTCTTCCGCCAACAGAGAGGACGTCAGACTGAGAAGCTGGCTGTAATCGAGAGAACTTTCCGCGACATAGAGCGGATAGCCGGAAAGCATGTCGTTCTGCATGCTGTTTATGTATCCCGTTATGCCCGACGAAAACGCAAGCACTATCGCCACGCCGATAATGCCTATCGAACCCGCGATGCCCACCATTATCGTCCTGCCCTTTTTGGCTATGAGATTGCGTCCGCTCAGCGCAAACGCCGCGCCAAGCCCCATTTTGGCGCGTTCCTTTCCCTCCGCGGGCGTCGCGGTTTCTTCTTCCGCTCTCTCCGCGGCGCCGTCGTAAGGATCGGAGTCGCTCACTATCTCGCCGTCTTTCAGCTTTATTATGCGCGTCGAATATCTCTCCGCGAGTTCGGGATTGTGCGTGACCATGATAACGAGCCGCTCGCCCGCTATCTCCTTCATGAGATCCATTATCTGCACGCTCGTCACCGAATCGAGCGCGCCCGTCGGCTCGTCCGCAAGCAGGATTTCCGGGTCGTTTACGAGAGCGCGCGCGATCGCTACTCTCTGGCTCTGCCCGCCCGAAAGCTGATTGGGCTTTTTTTCCAGCTGATCGCCCAGTCCCACTTTTTCGAGAGCCTCTTTCGCGCGGCGTCGGCGCTCCGCTTTGCTCACGCCCGCGATCGTAAGCGCAAGTTCGACGTTGCCGAGTACCGTCTGATGAGGGATGAGATTATAACTCTGAAACACAAATCCCACGCGGTGATTGCGGTACACGTCCCAATCGCGGTCGGAGAACGAACGCGTGCTTCTGCCGTTTATGACGAGATCGCCCGACGTGTATTTATCGAGCCCGCCTATGATGTTGAGCATGGTCGTCTTGCCGCAGCCGCTCGGTCCGAGCACGGACACGAACTCGCTGTCGCGGAAATCGACGGACACGCCGCGCAGCGCGTGCACCGTGCCGCTGGAAGTCGCATAATCCTTTACTATATTCATCAGTCTGAGCATTGTTTTCGCTCCTTTGCCGCCGTTTCCCGGCGGATAATTGATTATATCACTTTTACGCCGCCGTGGCAAGTTTATACCGTGCGCGTAAAATTAAAAGCCGATTAAAAAGGAAAAGCCGCCTCCGCAGACCGCGGAAACGGCGTTAGCGCGATTATGAATCATTTTATCCCCGCAAACGTATACGCGGAGGAAAGCAGCGCGGCGACCGCCCCGAGCACGAACAGCGCGCTTACTGCGGGAGCGTTCATGCCTGCGATTATTATCGGAAACGCAACCGCTATGCCGAGCACGACGAGCACTACCGGAGACACGAGTCCTATAAGTCCGTTCCTGGCGATGAAATATACCGTCTGCACGATGTATTGCACGGCGACGAAAGCGAGAAGAATGAAACCGCTTATAGTCCATACGTATACCGCGCTCACGACGAGCATGACGAGTGCGGCGATATCCAGCGCCGCGAGAAATATCCTTGCTGTAAGTTTACCCATTTGTTTCCGGTTCTCCGTCCTTTAAGTATCAGAGCGCCTTGTTGTATTTGCGCTTGAGCGTGCGGAGCACGTCCGTGGACACGCTGTAAAGCAATGTCAAAAGCACCGCGCCCACCTGTATCACGGTGAGAATTATTTCTATTATGCGGTAGGGCGTCGCAAAAGGCGTGGACATATTGCCGTCGAACGCCGAACCCGACGCATTCATGAATATGATGACGAGCACGAACATTACGACGGAAGAAATGAACGACGCCGCTCCGAACGCGCGTCTGCGCTTTCTCTCCCATTCGAGACCTTTACGCTTCATTACGTAATAGGAAGGAATGGTCACGAGGTTGACCGCACAGCAGACGTACATGAGAATGACGACCGCGAACCGCAACGCAAAATACCCTGCGTAATCGGTGGTTATCTCATACGCGAGGCATCCCGGCTCGCTGCCCGCCATAAGCAGAATATAGATCACCGTAACGTATACGGTGATGACGAACGCCAATATGCTGCCGAGCAGATTGAGCTTTCCTGTTTTCCTTTGCTGTTCCATACCATAGAATTATAAAATAAACGGAGGGCGTTTGTCAACGAAAAGAACGCAGGACGCGCAATTTTAACGTTTACATACAGACAAAAACGCCTTCGCTGCGCATCCGCGGACACTTTTTGCCGCACGCTGCGAGCCGCATCCGCATAATTGCCTCCCTTCCGCCGCGCTCCGCCGCCGTCGAACGCTTGCCAAAATCATCGGCGTATGATAAAATATATTCACAAAAAGACAAGGAGACATGCCATGCCCGGAATTACGGACGACATTCTTTATATCGGAGTCGACGACCTCGCGGTGGATCTGTTCGAGGGGCAGTATAAAGTTCCGAACGGAATGTCATATAACTCATACCTCATAAAAGACGAAAAGATCGCGGTGATCGACACCGTCGACAGACATTTTACCCACGAGTGGCTGGATAATCTCGAAAAGGCGCTCGACGGGCGCGAACCCGACTATCTCGTCGTGCTGCATATGGAACCCGATCATTCCGCGAATATCGCCAATTTCATGGGAAGATACCCGGACGCGAAAATAGTCGGGAACGCAAAGACCTTTGTTATGATAAGCCAGTTCTTCGGCAAAGATTTCAAAGACGGCGGAATCGAGGTCAAAGAGGGAGACGTTCTCGATCTCGGCGCGCACAGGCTTACGTTCGTGTTCGCTCCCATGGTGCACTGGCCGGAAGTCATGACGGCGTTCGATTCCGCAAGCGGCACGCTGTTCTCCGCCGACGCGTTCGGCAAATTCGGCGCGCTCTCCGTCAAAGACGACTGGGCGGACGAAGCCCGCCGTTATTACATCGGCATCGTGGGCAAATACGGCGTTCAGGTGCAGAACCTGCTGAAAAAAGCGGCTTCTCTCGAAATAAAGCGCATATGTCCTCTGCACGGACCCGTACTCTCCTCCGACCTCGCATATTACCTCAATCTTTACGACATATGGTCGTCGTACCGTCCCGAGCGCGACGGCGTGTTCATAGCCTATACCTCGGTATACGGACACACCCGGACCGCCGCCGAAAAACTCGCGGACAAACTCCTCGGCGAAGGCTGCCCGCACGTCGAAGTGCGCGATCTCGCCCGTTCGGATATGTCCGAATGCGTCGCGCTCGCATTCATGTACCCGAAACTCGTGCTTGCCACGACCACGTATAACGGAGAGATCTTCCCTTTCATGCGCACGTTCATCGAAGAACTCGCCGAGCGCGGCTATAAAAACCGCACCGTCGCGTTCGTCGAAAACGGAACATGGGCGCCCTCGGCGGCAAAAATCATGAAAAACATGTTCGCGCCGCTTAAAGACATCGCCTGCGCGGAAAACTGCGTTACCATACGTTCCGCTCTTTCGGAGCAGAGCGCCGAAGCGCTCAGCGCTCTGGCGGCGGAACTCTGCCGCGATTATGCGACGGACGGCGCGGAACGCGCGGACAAGAACAATCTCTCCGCGCTGTTCAACATAGGTTACGGACTTTACGTTCTGACATGCCGCGACGGCGACAAAGACAACGGTATGATAATAAATACCGTGTCGCAGGTCACGAGTTCGCCCAATCGCATAGCCGTCGCCGTGAATAAGGACAATTACAGCTATCATCTCATAAAAAAGACGGGCGAAATGAACATAAACTGCCTGTCCGAAGCCGCTCCTTTCTCCGTGTTCGAGAGATACGGTTTTTCGAGCGGACGGAACAAAAACAAATTCGAAGGAGTGAACATACTCCGTTCGGACAACGGCATCGCATATCTGCCCGAATACATCAATTCCTACATCTCTCTCAAAGCGGAAAGTTACGTCGACCTCGGCACCCACGGAATGTTCGTCTGCTCCGTGACCGAAGCGCGCGTGCTCGGCGACCGTCCGACCATGACTTACGCCTACTATCAGAGCAACGTCAAACCCAAGCCGCGCACCGAAGGCGTAAAAGGCTGGGTGTGCACCGTATGCGGTTACATTCACGAAGGAGAAAATCTTCCGGACGACTTCATCTGCCCGATATGCAAACACGGCGCGTCCGACTTCGAAAAGATCGTCTGAAAACGCCGTATATGCCGGAAAACGCCGGCAGGATCATACCGAAACAAAGCGGCTGCGCCGCAAAAAAACTATAAGGAGAAACGGTCATGAGATACGTTTGCCAGGTATGCGGTTACGTCTACGACGAGGAAACGGGAGATCCGGATAACGGGATCGCTCCCGGAACCAAGTGGGAAGACGTACCGGACAGCTTCGCCTGCCCTCTCTGCGGAGTGGGCAAAGACCAGTTCGAACAGGAATAAATCCGGCTCGGCATGCCGCGCGTCACAGCGCGGCGGACGGACTCACGGGTCCGTCGTACAACGGCAAGACCCGCATGATATGCGGGTCTTGCGGCATTTTCCGCTCCTTTTGCATGCCCGTATACGGGCATGCTCCGTCCGCACGGAGGATCATACGGATTCAAGCAGCATTTTGTCGGCGACGAGCGCGATGAATTCGCCGTTCGTCGGTTTTTCGTTGTGACTGTATACGCGCACGCCGAAAAGACTGTTTATATTCTCTATCTTTCCCCTGTTCCACGCGACTTCGATAGCATGCCTTATCGCCCGTTCCACTTTTGACGGCGAAGTGTTGAAACGCCGCGCGACTTCGGGATACAGCCGTTTGGTTATGCTGTTTATCACGTCGGGATTGTCTATAGCCATTTTTATGGCTTCGCGCAGGAACTGATAGCCCTTTATATGCGCGGGAATGCCCACGGTTATGAATATGTTCGTTATCTTCTCTTCGAGAGTCTTGTTCTTTATGCGGCTGACAGCGCTGCTCTTCATGCACTCCACTATGCGCGCTTCGAGCTGTTCGAAGCGGAACGGTTTCATCATGTAATACCGCGCGCCGAGATTTATCGCCTTTGTCACAAAGCTGCCCGAACTGAGCGCGCTCATCACTATCACCCGTCTGGACGAGTCCAGTTTTTCGAGTACGCCGTAACCGTCCAGTTTCGGCATGACTATGTCGAGCAGTATCACATCGGGATCCGCGGTGCGCAATTTTTCCAGCGCTTCTTCTCCGTCGGCCGCAGCAGCGGTCACTTCGTAATCGTTTTTACCCGCGAAATATGCACCGAGTGATGCGGCAAACTCTTCGTCATCGTCTACGATCATCAGTTTGGTTTTCATATAACGCCTCCGTTTTTTGTCAATATTATTATAACAAACGGCGCGGAGCGCGGACAATAAAAGCGCATGGCGAAGATTGTCCGCGCATGCCTTCCTTTGCCGTAATTTGTCGAACATGTCGAAACTTCGCAGCGCCGGAAAAGCGCACGGCGGAAGATAAATCGCGTCGTCGCGGCGCCGAAGCGCGCGTGCGGCGGAAGCCGTCAAGTAGTTGACTTATATACACTCTTATGATATAATTCAGGTATTATGAAAGCATGGATGGTCACATCTGCGCATAACCTCGAACTCGTCGAAGGACCGAGCGAAAGCGCGGGCAACGGCTGTGTCAAAATCAAAGTGCTCGAAAGCCTTGTCGCCGCTCCCGACGTCAACGTATACTCCGGTAAAGCGGGAGCCAAATTTCCCGTATGCCCGGGCGGATTCTGCGTCGGCATGGTAATCGAAACCGGCGCCGACATACGCGACCTCGCCCGCGGAGACCGCGTCTACGTACGTTCGCAGATGAGCTGCGGATCGTGCGCCGCCTGCCGCGCGGGCAAATCATGGAAATGCGAAAACATGAAGGTGCGCGGATTCAACACCGACGGATTCATGCGCGACTTCGCCGTCGTGCGGGCCGCCGACTGCGTCAAGATTCCTGACCGAGTCAAGGACGACGAAGCGGTGTTCATAGATTACATTTCCGTCGCGGTACAGACGATTGCCGCGCTGGACGTCGAAAAAGGCGACTACATCGCAATAACGGGCGCAGGCACGCTGGGGATAATACTCGGTCAGGTCGCGCTGTATTACCAGGCGGTCCCCATCGTCATAGACGTGGATGCGGATTCCCTCGCCGCCGCGAAGAATCTCGGACTTTATTACACCGTTGACGCGTCCGAAACCGATCCCCGCACGAAAATCTTCCACATAACCGGCGGGAAGATGGCGGAACGCGTCGCGCACATTGCGTCAGCGGGCATGAGCGTCACGCGCAGCATCGATTTTACCTCGCGCGGAGGACGGCTCGCCATAATCGGCAGACCCGGATGCGTGGATACTCTTCCCTGCTCCCTCGAAAACGCGGTGCGTAACGAACTGTCAGTAACCTGCATCACGGGCGGCGCGAAAAACGATCAGGTTGCGATAAACATGCTCGTGGGAAAAGCCGTCTCGGTAACGCCGCTCATTACGAACACCATTTCGTTCGGAGAGATTCCGGCAGCCCTGCAAAACGGCTCTGAACTGCTGCGCGGTCATAAAAAAACGCTCATCCGTTACGACTGACGGACAAGCGACCGTCGCAAAACGATACGAAGTTTTTCTCCCGCCGCAAGTAATGCGGCGGGTTTTCGATATCGCACGGCTTTTTCGGCATTCTCCGCAAAACTCCGTTTCCGAAAAACAAAAACGCGGTCCGGAAGCGTCCGCTTCCCGCGGTCATACGCAGCGCGTCGGGTGCGTCCGGCTTCCGGAAAAAATACGCATGACGTTTTTTCGTATTTCCGTAAATCCGGATTCAAAGACACGGTTCGGCATTCTGCCGCGGCAATACGGCAAAAGGCGCGAACGATATGTTCGCGCCGGCGCAATCCGTATTTAACGGCTACGTCATTCGCCGTCGGCAGCCGTCTGCTGTTTGTTTTCCGGGAAAAGCGCTCCGCCGTCGATGGGCGGAAGTATGAGCGGATTTATCATCGCCGCCGCGGTAAGATTGGTTATCGCGCTGCGCAGATAAGGGAACGTTGCGCGCGTTGCCGTCGTAATGAATTCGCGTTCGTCCTCGGCGAGCCATATTTCCTCTTCAAGCTCGAAATTGGCTACCAGCCGTATAGCGAGATCGAAAGGTTTGGGATCGGTTTCCGTCCCTATCATCTTGACGGTCAGCTCGATTATGCGGCGCTTGGGCAGCTCCTTTATCTTCTTGACCTGTCTGTTGAACTCGGGTTTGATCTCAAACTTGGTCTGCGGCTCCGCTTTGACCACGTTGAGTCTGAACCGCATATCTTCGCAGTGCATTCCGAGCATCTTGAACTTTACCATTATTGCCTCCTTATTACGCCGCGCAAACGATCCCGCGCGTCATTCCGTATCCGTGACTTGCCTTTCGCTGCGGACGCGCCGCAGCCTCCGAATATTACGATTATATCACACCCGACGCGGTTTTGCAATGAATTTACCGCAGCTTTATGAAAAAGCGGAGCAGCGATACGCCGCTGCTCCGCCGTTTTCACCTTGTTATCACATGTTTTTCTCCCGACCGCCACGGCGAAGCGCCGCGGCCATTGTTCCCTCGGGTCAGAGAAGGCGGGAGAGAAGGAGAATATCGCCCGTGATTTCGAGATCGGGTTTTATGACGGAAGAAACGGATACAGCCGTCTTGTTTATAACGGCGATCCTGCCGCGCGCAAGCGTCAGAAAACTCGCGGCGGGATATACCGAAAGGCTCGTCCCTCCCACTATCACGAGGTCTGAGGCGGCGATCTCTTCGCACGCGCCTTCCACCGTACGGTCGTCCAGCGGTTCTCCGTATAAAACTATATCCGGCTTTATGAGTCCGCCGCAATCACACGTCGGGACGGGACGCCGCGCGCGCATTTCCTCAGCGCCGTATTCCATGCCGCACTTCACGCAATGCCCGCGCGCCGCCGTGCCGTGCAGTTCGAACACCCTGCGGCTGCCCGCCGCCTGATGCAGCCCGTCTATATTCTGCGTTATAACCGCCTTTATCTTCCCCCGTCTCTCCAATTCCGCAAGCGCGGTATGCGCCGCATTGGGCTTTGCCGATGACGGATCCAGTTCCGCATAGCAGTAGTCCCAGAACTCCCGCGTATGCGTGAAGAAAAATTCATGGCTGAGAATAACTTCGAAAGGATACTTATACTTCCGCCCCGTCAGCCCGTCGGGCGAGCGGAAATCGGGCAGTCCGCTCGGCACGCTCACGCCCGCGCCGCCGAAAAACACCGCGTGCCGCGACGCGTCAAGCATTTCTTTCAGTCTGTTTATCCCGTTTCCGATTTCGTCCATACGATAAGTATACACCCGTCCGCCCCGTTTTGTCAAGAAAGAACCGAAAGCCGCCGCAGACGGAAAAAATATCCCCGCAGCCCGACGGGCTGCGGGGATCCGGCTTGCGGACGCATATCCGCGCCTTGATAAGTATCATGCCGCAGTATTTTCGATGAATTCAAACCACGCAAAATTGAGCCCCGCATTCAATTCGACATATATGTCATATACGCCGTTCAAAGCCTCGCCCGCGTAAGTTATATCATACTCTCTTTCTATATAAGTGTCGTATGAACCGGGATCATCCGATTCGCATACGGCGAGCACTTCCCCGGACCGATCTCCGAGCCGGAAAGTTATCGTCGGCGTTCCGGATCCGGAATAACATATTCTGATTTTTCCCGGCGTTTCGCCGAAAGCGATATCCTCATATAACGCGTAATTTCCGTCCCGTATCGCGCCTATGTTCCAGCCGCCGTCAGGGGCTTTCTGTTCTTTCAGCAAATTCGACGAACCGTGCGCGTAATCAACGGCCTGTATACGGTCAGGCATGCTTTTATCGGAAGAACGGAGCGTTATGCGAGCCGAAGACCGATACCCGATCGACGCGTTTTCGGACGGTTCTTTAATAACTACATCAAAGTATATATCTCCGTTATCCGTATACTGACTTTCAATCGTCCGGATCTTTATCGTCTTCTCCGTTTCGCCCGGACCGAAAGTCACACGCTCGTTCACGTCGGTATAGCATTGATCGACGACGGCCGTCCCCGGCACGGTTTCTACCCTTACGCTTATCGTACCGCTCATATCTCCGCCCGAACGCCTGAGTACGAGTTCCGCTTCGCTGCCTTCGAATACGATCTGCTCTGCCGGTTCTATCGTTACTGTGTCGGCGCACGTGAATTCGAACCAGTCGATATTAATGCCGTCGTTCAGTTTGAGATACAAATCATGATATCCGTCCGATATTTCGCCGTCGTAAACGACGTCGGCAGTCGCTGTCCGGTAATTTCTGTACGTACTGTCTATCGCAGGCAGATCCGACGCAGCCAGAACGGGACCGTCGAGGGAATCCATACGTACTTCTATTCCGTTCGTCCCCTCTCCCGCGTAACTTATCGCAAACTGAACCGGATTGCCGTCGAACCTTACGTTCCTGTAAACGACGTAATCCCCGTCCTCGATGAATGCAAGCGAGTCGCTTCCGTTTGCACCGGTACCGGTCTCCGTTTTCGCCGATCCGTGAGTTTCGCTGTAATTTTCCGCTTCGATGCGCCCCGGAACGGTCAAAGGCTGTTCCGCAATGCGTTCGTCCGCCTTATATGCCGATATATTGTTAATAAGCGGAACCGCGAGAGAATCGTTTACCGTAACTCTTATCTTTTCGGCGAGCAGCGGCGAGCCTTGCAGCAAACGCTTGTACCCGACCGTAGTGCCGGAAGCGAATTCCATCCATTTTCCGCCTGCGTATACTTCAACGTCAAAAGATTCGATGCGCTGTCCGAGCGGAACGTATTCCTGCACTTCCACCACGTCTATCAGAGAAGGTTCTGCGAGAGTAACGGTCACCGATCCGCTCGTCCTGCCGTCGTCCATGGTCCAATAGGTGTCATAATCGTCATCGGAAACGTTG
>CASEMM010000090.1 GCA_949289095.1 uncultured Eubacteriales bacterium
ACTTCTTGGAGTCATACTCGAAGTAACCCTGAGCGTACTTGTCCGTATGGTCGCCTATGATCTTGATGCTGTTCTTGTTCGCACCGACGGTACCGTCGCCGCCGAATCCGTAGAACTTGCAGCGAACGGTGCCCGCGGGGGACGCGTTCACGAACTCGGGATAGGGGATGGACGTGTGCGTCACGTCGTCGTCTATACCTATGGTGAAGTGGTTTTTCGGATTGGACTTTTTGAGTTCCTTGTATATCGCGTTGACCATGGACGGCGTGAATTCCTTGCTGCCCATGCCGTAGCGGCCGCCGACGACCTTGACTCCGCGCACTTTCGCTTCGGAAAGAGCGGAGCATACGTCGAGATAGAGAGGTTCGCCGAGCGAACCGGGCTCTTTCGTGCGGTCGAGAACTGCGATTTTCTTGCAGGACGCGGGAATCGCGGAAACGAAATCGCTCATCGAGAACGGACGGAACAGGCGCACTTTGATCATGCCGACTTTCTCGCCCTTTGCGGCAAGGTAATCGATGGTCTCGTGTACGGCTTCCGCGCCGCTGCCCATTATGACTATGACGCGGTCCGCGTCGGGCGCGCCGTAATACTGATAAAGCTCGTATTTTCTGCCCGTCAGCTTGCTTACGGCTTCCATCTTTTCTTTGACTATTCCGGGAACGGCTTCGTAATACTTGTTCACCGCTTCGCGCGTCTGGAAATATATATCGGGGTTCTGCGCGGTACCCTTCTGAACGGGGTGCTCGGGGTTGAGCGCGCGGTTCTTGAAGTCGCGGATCTCGTCGGGATTAACGAGGGTCTTCATTTCGTCGTAATCGATTACGTCTATCTTGCTGACTTCATGACTCGTGCGGAAACCGTCGAAGAAGTGAATGAAAGGAACTTTACTCTTGAGCGTGGACAGATGAGCCACGAGCGCGAGGTCCATGACTTCCTGTACGCTGCACGAGCAGAGCATTGCGAAACCGGTCTGACGGCATGCCATGACGTCCGCATGATCGCCGAATATGTTGAGCGAAGAAGCCGCGAGCGCGCGCGCCGAAACGTGGAACACGCAGGGAAGCAGTTCGCCCGCTATCTTATACATATTGGGTATCATGAGGAGCAGTCCCTGCGACGCGGTGAACGTCGTAGTCAGCGCGCCGGCGGAAAGAGAGCCGTGAACCGCGCCGGCCGCGCCGCCTTCGGACTCCATCTCCGCAATATGGAGAGGCTGTCCGAACATATTGAGTCTGCCCTTCGCAGCCCACTCATCCGCGACCTCCGCCATGGGAGAGGATGGGGTGATGGGGTAAATGGCCGCTACTTCGGAAAATGCGTACGCTACGTGGGACGCCGCGGTATTTCCGTCGATAGTCATTTTTTTCATCTTGGAATTATTCCTCCGTTTATAATGTTTAGAGTTTTAGAGCGGGTTCCGCGCGGAGGCGTTCGTCCTGCGCGATTGACGGACGCATGACGAAAAAACTCCCGGGCGGTATATCACCTGTAAATCATTATAACACCCGCCGCCCGTTCTGTCAATACTTTCCGCCGCTTTCCGATATGATTTTGCGACAACCGGCCGTGTGCGGCGCGTCACGGACAGGAAATCTGCTCGCGGATGAGCCGCGCCGTACCGAAAAACGAACCGAAGCACGCCGCCGCGCATGCCGCGGGCGGCAGAGCGAGAAGAAGGGGATGAGCGGTCGAAAGGCTTCCGCCGAATGCGGTCAGCAGCGCGACGCACGACGCAAGCAGCGCGAGCATTATAACGCCGAGTACGAGCCGCCCGCGTTCCGTGCCGAGTTTATATGACAGCGGAACGGCGAGTGCCGCGGATGCGAGCGCGAGAGATACGGTCACGGAAAGTCCGGACAGATCGACGGCTTCGGGGAAGCGGAGAAAATACGCGAGCGGCCACAGCGCGACGGAAACCGCCGCGACGCACAGCGCGAGCAGGAATTTTTCCGCCGCCGCCGTTTCCGGCGAAAGTCCGCATGCCAGAGCATAGCGCGTCCAGTCGTCTTTTTTATCGGCGGATACCGCTGCGCTTACCGCGGACACGGGCAGCAGCACGGACAGTCCGGTAACGAACGCCGTATTGTCGGTGAATATCGGGAGCAGCACGAATACGGCGCAGTACAGCGCGTCGTATATCTGCCTGTGAAGCGGCACGGGCGACGAATTGCTCACATATATCTCCACTTTTCGTCTCCGTGTATATATTGTATATATTCATTATATACATTTGCGGTATAAGTCAAGCGTTTTCGAGGGCTTTGAGCAAGCGCGGCGGCGTCGGAAACGCTGCGGACGAGAACGGCGGTGCGCCGCAAACGGACGCGGAAGAGCATAAATGGGCGATATAATAGGAGTAAAACGCTTAAAAATATTTGCTTTTTATATGAAAAGGGAGTATAATAGCCGTTGAAAAGTAAAAAACGAATAACTATGGAGGACACAGTAAACATGGCAACCAAGAACGTAAAAGTGGCTATCAACGGTTTCGGTCGCATCGGCAGACTGGCATTCCGTCAGATGTTCGGCGCAGACGGTTTCGATATCGTCGCGATCAACGACCTTACCTCGCCCAAGATGCTTGCGCACCTTCTCAAATACGATTCCTCGCAGGGCAACTATGCGGGTATCAACGGCTGCAAGCACACGGTCACGCACACCGATCCCGTCATGGAAGAGGACGGCAAGACCGTTAAGGTCCCCGGCTCCATCACGGTAGACGGCAAGGAGATCACCATCTACGCTATTCCCAACGCAGCCAACGCTCCCTGGAAGGAACTCGGTATCGACGTCGTTCTCGAGTGCTCCGGCTTCTATACGAGCAAGGCGAAGGCTCAGGCGCATATCGATGCGGGCGCAAAGCACGTCATAATTTCCGCTCCCGCGGGCAGCGATCTGAAGACGATCGTTTACAACACCAACCACAAGACGCTCACCAAGGACGACACGATCATATCGGCGGCGTCCTGCACGACCAACTGCCTCGCTCCCATGGCAGACGCGCTCAATAAGTTCGCGCCCGTTCAGAGCGGCATCATGTGTACGATCCACGCTTACACCGGCGATCAGATGATCCTCGACGGACCTCAGAGAAAGGGCGACCTTCGCCGCAGCCGTGCCGGCGCGTGCAACATCGTTCCCAACTCCACCGGCGCAGCGAAAGCGATCGGTCTCGTCATTCCCGAACTGAACGGCAAGCTTATCGGAGCCGCGCAGCGCGTTCCCACCCCGACGGGTTCGACGACCATTCTCATCGCGGTCGTGAAGGGCAAGGATATCACGAAGGAGTCCGTAAACGCGGCTATGAAAGCGGCGGCGAACGAGTCGTTCGGATACAACGAAGACGAAATCGTTTCGTCCGACATCATCGGCATGACTTACGGTTCTCTGTTCGACGCGACGCAGACCAGCGTGCTCAAAGTCGACGGAACGGACGATCTCTATGAAGTTCAGGTGGTTTCCTGGTACGACAACGAGAACTCCTACACCAGCCAGATGGTGCGTACGATCAAATACTTCGGCGAACTTATCTCCAAGTAACGGCTCGCACAGTATCGTTTCGACGAAAAATCCCGTTTCCGGCAATCCCGGGAACGGGATTTTAGCACTTCTTTTAAAAGAGTGCTAATTCGCTTGACTTTTGCGCGTATGTCGCGTATAATCCGTTATTGAAACGGATAAAGCGAAAGGACGATCGTGCGGAGCAAAGTTCCGCAGACGGTGACTCGGAATATGGCAGACGACAAAAAAAGAGATTATTACGAAGTGCTCGGAGTGAGCAAAACCGCGACGGACGACGAGATCAAAAAGGCGTACCGCGATCTTGCGAAGAAGTATCATCCGGATCTGCATCCGGGCGACAAGGACGCGGAGGCGAAATTCAAAGAGGCGAGCGAAGCGTACAGCGTGCTTTCCGACGCCGACAAACGGCGGCAGTACGATGCCGTCGGGCATGCCGGCATGAACGGCGGCGCGGGTTTCGGCGGTTTTGACGCGAGCGATATGTTCTCCGGGTTCGGTTCGTCAGGTTTCGGAAGCATATTCGAGGATCTGTTCGGATTCGGCAGAAGCGGTTCTTCCGCGCGCCGTCCGCGCGGTCCCGTGCAGGGAAAGGACGCGACGTATGTGCTGCGCATAGATTTTGCCGAAGCGGTTTTCGGCTGCACGAAAGAGATAGAACTGTCGTATAAGGCGGAGTGCAAGGCGTGCCGGGGTACGGGCGGAAAAGACGGAGAAAAGCCCGTTACGTGTAAAACCTGCGGCGGTACCGGCGAAGTCGTGAGCAGTCAGCGCACGCCGTTCGGTATGATGAGCCGTACTTCGCGCTGTCCCGATTGCGGCGGCAAGGGGACCAGGGTGACAAACAGGTGTCCGGAGTGCGGCGGCACCGGATATATAAACACGCGCAAACGCATAAACGTCCGCATACCGGCGGGTATAGACAACGGACAGGGCGTGCGCGTGCGCGGCGAGGGCGAGCCGGGAGAGAACGGCGGCGGAAGAGGAGATCTCATCGTCGAAGTCATAGTGCGCGCCGATCCGCAATTCCGCCGTGAAGGTACGGACATATATTCGAGCGTGAATGTCCCGTATCCGCTAATGGTAATGGGCGGCGATATAACCGTACGCACCGTGGACGGCGACGTGTCCTGCAAGGTAGCGCAGGGTACGCAGACCGGGACGCGCGTGCGCATAAGGGGCAAAGGAGTGCCCCGCCTGAACGGAGTCGGACGCGGCGACCATTTCGTTACGCTCAACGTGGACGTGCCCGTGTCTCTGACGGCGGAGCAGAAAGCGGCGCTCAGAGCGTACCGTGACGCGCTGGATGCGCAGCCCGGCAAAAAGAAATTCTTCGGCAAGTAACGCGTAAGACGCCCGCCCGGTTTGATTAGGGCGGGGTTTTACTTTGTGCATTCCGCGGATATAAAACTCTTGCATATTGCCGTGCGGTATGTTATACTTTTATCGTAAGAGAGGTAAAAGTCACATGAGCGAAAAACTTATAACGTTCGCCGTTCCGTCTTATAATTCGGAAGCATATATGCGTAAGTGCATAGATTCGATACTGACGGGCGGCGAAGACGTGGAGATAATAATAGTGAACGACGGCTCGAAGGACGGCACGGGCGCGATAGCCGACGAATACGCGCAGCGTTATCCGACGATATGCCGCGCGGTCCATCAGGAGAACGGAGGCCACGGAGAGGGCGTCAATCAGGGCATGCGCCTTGCGAAAGGGCTGTATTACAAGGTGGTGGATTCTGACGACTGGGTTGACGAAAGCGCGCTCGGCGAACTGCTTGCAACGGTGCGCCGCCATAAAGAGGAGGGTACGCTGCCCGATCTGTATATAACGAATTTCATATATGACCGCGTGTGCGACAACGAATCGTTTACCCGCAGATACGTCAGAAACATGCCCGTCGGCAGGTTTTTCGGCTGGGACAGCGTCAGGCGTTTCCGCGGTTCGAGCGTGCTGCTCATGCACGCGCTGATGTACAGGACTTCCGTTCTGCGCGAATGCGGACTCGAACTGCCGAAGCATACGTTT